>NZ_JBSGFQ010000041.1:0-102203 GCF_053603495.1 Nonomuraea sp. NPDC004186
CACGTTGAGCCGGCCCTCACGCTTGGCGGCCTCGACCAGCCGGTCCATGGTGGCGAAGCCGGCCTTCATGGAGCTCGCCTGGACGTTGACCGGCGGCAAATTCTTGGGCTGGGAAGAGGTGGAGTGGGTGGACGACGCGCCGCATCCGGCGCTGGCGAGGATGGCTGCTGCGGCGGCGCAGGTACGTACGGTCACACAACGAATACTTACCGTTACATTCGTTCAGGTCGAGGAGGCGCGGCCGGAACGACCTTGGCGGCCACCAGCGTCTCCTCCGGGATCTCCACCACAGTGCCGTCTCGTTTGCGAACTTTGAGTAGTCCGTTCTCCCACGACACGAGGATGCCCACCGCATCTCGAAATCCCCCGGGAACGCGCCTACGGGTGGTGATGCGTGCACCTATATCCTGACTTGTGATCGCGATGATGAGACGTGCGGCCACGAGTTTGCCACCCTCCGTTTCGGCCAGCTGGCAAGCACGGCAATACTAGGGCGTAGCAAACCGCGGTCAGAGACATGCCATGGTGCGGAGAAGAAGGAGCTCGAGGTGACCTACGTCATCGCGCAGCCTTGCGTGGACGTCCTGGACAAGGCGTGCATCGAGGAGTGCCCCGTCGATTGCATCTACGAGGGCGAGCGCATGCTTTACATCCACCCCGACGAGTGCGTGGACTGCGGCGCGTGTGAGCCTGTATGCCCCGTCGAGGCGATTTTCTATGAGGACGACCTTCCCGAGCAGTGGAAGGACTTCTACAAGGCGAACGTGGACTTCTTCGAGGACCTCGGCTCGCCCGGTGGCGCCTCGAAGGTCGGGAAGATCGACAAGGACCACCCGGTGGTGGCCGCCCTGCCGCCGCAGGGCGAGGACCACTAGCCGATCCTGTCGCGCCGGGTACGGGGGGCATCCTGGCCGGATGCGCCCCGGTCGGCGTGCGCTTTTTGAGTACGGCACGCACAACCCTGGAGAACCGTGAACAAGTTGCCCGACTTCCCCTGGGACCGGCTGGAGCCGTACAAGGAGCGCGCGCTCGCACATCCCGACGGCATCGTCGATCTCTCGATCGGCACGCCCGTCGATCCCGTGCCGCAGATCGTCCAGGACGCTCTCGCGCAGGCGGCCGACAGCCCCGGCTACCCCTTCACGCACGGCACCAAGGCGCTGCGCGAGGCGGCGGCCGGGTGGCTGCGGCGCAGGCACGGCGTCTCCGTCGATCAGCAGGACGTGCTCCCGCTGATCGGCTCCAAGGAGTTCGTCGCCTGGCTGCCCACCTACCTGGGCGCCGGGCGGGTGGTCTTCCCCGAGCTGGCCTACCCCACCTACGACGTGGGCGCCCGGCTGGCCGGAGCGGTGGGCACGGCCTCCGACAGCACGCTCGCGCTCGGCCCCGAGCGCGTCGACCTCGTCTGGGTCAACTCCCCGGGCAACCCCACGGGCCGGGTGCTGCCCGCCGAACACCTGCGCAAGGTGGTCTCCTGGGCCCGTGAGCGCGGCGCCGTCGTGGCCTCCGACGAGTGCTACATCGAGCTCGGCTGGGAAGAGGAGCCGATCTCGATCCTCCATCCCGACGTCTGCGGCGGCTCCCACGAGGGGTTGCTCGCGGTCCACTCGCTCTCCAAGCGCTCCAACCTGGCCGGCTACCGCGCCGGGTTCGTGACGGGAGATCCCGTCCTGGTCAAGCGACTGCTGGAGACGCGCAAGCACGCCGGCATGATCATGCCCCAGCCCGTACAGGCCGCCATGACGGTCGCGTTCGGCGACGACGAGCACGCCGACCTGCAGCGCGAACGGTACGCCGCCCGCCGCGCCCTGCTGCGGCCCGCGCTGGAGCGGGCGGGGTGGCACATCGACCATTCGACGGCCGGTCTCTACTTCTGGGCGTCGAACGGGCAGAGCGCCTGGGATCAGGTCGGAAAGCTTTCCGAAATCGGCATTTTGGTCGCGCCCGGAGAGTTCTACGGATCGGCAGGTGAGCGGCACATCCGCATCGCGGTTACCGCGACTGATGAGCGGATCGGTGCGGCGGTGCGCCGCCTCCAGTAGGATCGCCCGTCATAGCCGGGCAATCCGGCTGACACGCATAAATTGATAAGGGCTTTTGCCGAGGCAGACCGCGAGTGGAGCGAGCTGATCGATGAGCATGACCTCCATGGTCGTACTCGGGCTGAGCATCGCCACCGTCCTTCTGTTGCTTGGGGCTTTTCTGGCCACCATGCGGCAGGACAGGAAGGGCCGTACGAGCGCGCCGCCGGTCGAGGTCGCCCCCATCGAGACCCCGCTGCCGGCGCCGGTGAGCGCGCCCGGGCATGCCGGCACCGACTACACCGACCCTCGCACGATCCGGGTCGGCGACCGGATCGAGGTGCATGGATCTCCCCGCCGGGTGCTCGGCGCGTTGTTCGTCTCCTGGCAGGGACAGCAGTGGGTCGAATACCTCCTCCGGGACAGCGCCCGCCGCTTCCAGTGGCTCTCCGTCGAGGCGCACGAGGGTGATACGCCCCATCTGGAGGTCCAGCTCTGGACGGACGTGCCCACGCAGGGGATGGTTCCGGCCAAGAGCACGCTGGTGATGGAGGGCGTGGAGTTCTCCCCGATCGAGCGGGGCACGGCGGCGTTCCGGAGCGAGGGCGACACCGGCCATCCTGACCGGGGCCTGCTGGACTTCGCGGACTATCGCGCCTCGGACGGGCGGCTGCTGTCGTTCGAACGCATCCAGGGGCAGTCGTGGACGGCCAGTTACGCCCAGCCCCTGCCGCCGGGCTCGATCACCATCGTCCGCCGCGCCTCCTGACCCTGCTCAGGAGAGCTCGACCTGGGTGGTGCCGGCCTTGCCGGCGGTCTGCCAGTTCTCGAGCTTGACGTCGTTCTTCCACGTCGCCCCCGCGTACCCGACCTGGCGCAGCGCGTACTTCTGCGAGAAGGACACCGACCAGGCGGCGATCAGCCAGCCGCGCCGCTCCGAGGTGACGGCCGTGCTGCCGAGAGCCCTGGCCAGCTGCTTGCGGGCCTCGGCGGTACGGGGCTGCGGCGGCGGGGTCTTCTTGCCCGGCGGATACCAGCAGTGGACGGCGCGCGGGACACGCCCGGTGAAGGCGGCGGCGAGCAGTTTGGCCTCCGTCTCGTGCTGCGCGTACGCGTAGCCGCCCGCCGAGCGCTGCACCTCCTGGGCCGCTTCGGCCAGCGGGATCTTGCGGTAGTTCTTGACCTTCTCCAGCGCGGCGAAGAACTTGTTCGTGGCGTAGACGGGGTCCATGAGCTGCTTCTTGGTGCCCCAGCCCTGCGACTCCCGCTGCTGGAACACGCCCACCGAGTCACGGTCGCCGTAGTCGAGGTTGTAGACCTTGGATTCCTGCAGCGCCGTCGCGTACGCGATCACGACGGCCCGCTCGGGCAGCCGGCGGCGGGCCGCGACGGCCGCGATGGTGGCGGAGATCTCGGCCTGCTCGAAGTCGAGCTCGCGCTCGCCGAGCGGGGTGCGCACGGTGCAGTGCGGCTCCGGCGCCACCGCCAGCGGCTTGGTCTTCTTCAGCAGGTGGAAGAGCCCCACGGAGATGCCCACGGCGAGCACGACGACGATGATCGCGATGGTGATGACTCCACGGGAGAAGCGCAGGCGCACCCTGAAGAACCTACCCGTGGCGGATAAGCTCCGTGGCCATGAGTGACGTGAGCACCACCTCACCGATTTCCCCGGTGGTGGACGAGTTGTGGGAGCGCCGGGCGGAGCTGTCGCCGGCCGACGCCGAGGCGCGCCGGCTGATCGTCGGCGCCGTCGACCTGCTCGACAGGGGCGAGGCCAGGGCCGCGCGCCTGGAGGGTGGCGAGGTGGTCGTGGACGAACGCGCCAAACGGGCCATCCTGCTCAGCTTCAAGGTGCTCGGCATGGCGCGCTCGCAGGTGGGCGACTTCCAGCACCACGACCGGGTCCCGCTCAAGAGCTCGCTCGACGGCGTGCGCGTGGTGCCCGGCGCGATCGCCCGCTGGGGCTCGTACCTGGCGCCCGGGGTGGTGCTGATGCCGTCGTTCACGAACATCGGCGCGTACGTGGACGAGGGGACCATGGTGGACACCTGGGCCACCGTCGGCTCGTGCGCGCAGATCGGGAAGAACGTCCACCTGTCCGGCGGGGCGGGCATCGGCGGCGTGCTGGAGCCGCCCAACGCCGTGCCGGTCGTCGTCGGGGACGGCGCGCTGATCGGCAGCCGCTCGATGATCGTCGAGGGCGCCCGGGTCGGCGAGGGCGCGGTCGTCGGCGCCGGGACGATCCTGTCCGGCTCGATCCCGGTGATCGACGTGCAGACCGGCGAGGAGCTGGCCCGCGGCCACGTCCCCGCGTGGTGCGTGGCCGTCGGCGGCACCCGGCAGAAGGAGTTCCCCGGCGGCACGTTCGGCCTGCCGTGCGTGCTGGTGCTCAAGCGCCTGGAGCCGGGGCAGCGACACGACAAGGCGGCGCTCAACGACGTGCTGCGCGAACACGGAGTGAACACCTGATGCTTGATCTCACGCAGGACGTACGCGCGCTGACCGCGGCGATCGTGGACATCGAGTCGGTGAGCGGCGACGAGCGGGCGCTGGCCGACGCGGTCGAGCGGGCGCTGTCCGCGCTGCCGCATCTCAAGATCGACCGGTCGGGCGAGACGGTCGTGGCCCGCACCGAGCTGGGCCGGTCCGAGCGGGTGCTGATCGCCGGGCACCTCGACACCGTCCCCATCGCCGGCAACCTGCCCAGCCGGGTGGAGGGCGACCTCCTCTACGGGTGCGGCACGTCCGACATGAAGGCCGGCGTGGCGGTCGCGCTCAAGCTGGCGGCCACCGTCCCCGCTCCCGACAAGGACGTCACGTACGTCTTCTACGACTGCGAGGAGGTCGAGGCCGAGCGCAACGGCCTCAACCGCGTGGCCAGGGACCACCCCGACTGGCTGGCGGCCGACTTCGCGGTGCTCATGGAGCCGACCGACGGGACGATCGAGGGCGGCTGCCAGGGCACGCTGCGCGCCGAGGTCACCGTCAGGGGCAAGCGGGCCCACAGCGCCAGGTCGTGGTTCGGGGTCAACGCCATTCACGGGATCGAGCCGGTCCTCGCCAGGCTGAACGCGTACGAGGCGCGGCTGCCGGTGGTCGACGGCCTCGAATACCACGAGGGCCTGAACGCGGTCGGCGTCCGGGGCGGGGTCGCGGGCAACGTCATCCCCGACCTGTGCGTGGTGTCCGTCAACTACCGGTTCGCTCCCGATCTGACGATCGAGCAGGCGCAGGAGCACGTACGCGAGGTCTTCGACGGGTTCGAGGTGAGCTTCGTCGACGCCGCGCCCGGGGCCAGGCCGGGGCTGACGCACCCGGTGGCGGCGGCCTTCACCGAGGCGGTCGGCGGCACGCCGCGCGCCAAGCTGGGCTGGACGGACGTCGCCCGCTTCTCCGCGCTGGGGGTGCCCGCCGTGAACTACGGTCCCGGGGATCCGAACCTGGCGCACCAGCAGGGCGAGTACGTGTCGCTGTCGAAGATCGTCGAGAGCGAGCGGGCCATGCTCAACTGGCTCACAAAATGAAAGTGGCCTTCCTCGCCGGCCATTTGGCGGGGAAGACCACTTTCAGTCCCGAGCAGCACCCTCGTGCAGTTAGACGCAGGGGGGTCGAAATACGGTTCCCTGGTTTTTCCAAGTTTTTTTGGAGCCTGGGTTCACCGGTCTGACCTGCGGTGTTCGCGCTCAGGACGCCCATCTCGCCCGAAGAGGGCTAGCGTGACCAGCATGGAACAGTCACGTCCTGAACGCCGTCAGGGCCAGGCGGTCGTACGCGGCCGCCTGGTGCCCAGCTCCACGCACGACCAGCGCCTGCTCGCCCGCCAGGGGTCCTCTGACTGGGTCCACATGGACCCGTGGCGGGTGCTGCGGATCCAGGCCGAGTTCGTGGAGGGGTTCGGCCAGCTCGCCGAGCTGCCGCCGGCGGTCACGGTCTTCGGCTCGGCGCGCACCGCGGAGGGGGCGCCCGACTACCGGCAGGGCCGAGCGCTCGGCCAGGCGCTGGCCGAGGCGGGCTACGCGGTGATCACGGGCGGCGGCCCGGGCGTCATGGAGGCGGCCAACCGGGGCGCGAGCGAGGTGGACGGCGCGATGTCGGTCGGGCTCGGCATCGAGCTCCCGTTCGAGCAGAGCATGAACGACTATGTCGACCTCGGCATCGAGTTCCGCTACTTCTTCGTGCGCAAGACGATGTTCGTCAAGTACTCGTGCGGCTTCATCGCCCTGCCCGGCGGGTTCGGCACGCTGGACGAGCTGTTCGAGGCGCTGACACTGGTGCAGACCCACAAGGTCACCTCCTTCCCCGTGGTCCTGATGGGCTCGGAGTTCTGGGGCGGGCTGCTCGACTGGATCAAGAGCACCCTGCTCGGCACCGGCAAGATCGCCGCCCCGGACCTCGACCTGATCACCCTCACCGACGACGTGGACGAGGCCGTGCGCATCATCGTGGACGCCGACCTGGCCCGCTCCAGGCAGCGCGAAGAGGAGCTGGAAGCCGCCGCGGCCCAGTACGCCGAGCCCCAGTAGGCTTCCTGGATGTGAATATCTGCGTCTACTGCGCCTCCAGCCTGAACATCGACAAGAAGTACATCGATCTGGCCGGACACGTGGGCGCCGAGCTCGCCAAGCGGGGTCACACCCTGGTGAGCGGCGGCGCCACGGTCTCCTGCATGGGCGCGGTCGGCTCGGCCGTCCGGGCGGGCGGCGGCCGCACGATCGGCGTGATCCCGCAGGTGCTGGTGGACGTCGAGGTGGCGGACGAGGAGTCGGACGAGCTGATCGTCACCACCGACATGCGCGAGCGCAAGGGGATCATGGACGCCCGCTCCGACGCGTTCCTCGTGCTGCCCGGCGGCATCGGCACGCTGGAGGAGCTCTTCGAGATCTGGACCGCGCGGGTGCTCGGCATCCACGACCGGCCCCTGGTGATCCTCGACCCCTGGGGTCTGTACGACCCGCTCAAGCAGCTGATGAACCACCTGTACGACGAGGGCTTCACCCGGCCCGACGTCTTCGACGCGATCTCGTGGACCTCCACGGTGGAGGAGGCGTTCGCCCACCTGGAGGCGCGTCCGCAGCCGGTCCGGCCCAGCGTCGCCGAACTCGGCGAGGCGGTCGGCTGACCGGCGCGCTCACCGCCCGGAGACGCACGGACTGCGGCAAGTGCGGGACCTCATGCCCCGATGGTGTGAGTACGATGCCAATGTGCTGGTCATTCTCGCCATCGCCGCCATCGCCATCTTGGCGTGTGTGGTCTTGGTCTCCCTCGGTAGGGGCGGTGAGCTGACCGAGTTCCCGCCGGATGTGCCGCCTCTCGACCTGCCCGAGCCCGGACAGTTGACGGCGGTCGACTTCATGGCGCTCCAACTTCCGGTCAATCTGGTCGGCTATCACACGGCGAGCGTCGACGAGACCCTGCGCAGGGCCGCCAACGCGATCAGCGCGCGTGACACGCGGATCGCGGTGCTGGAGCAGCGGGTCTCCGAGCTGCTGTCGAGCCGGTTGCACGCGCGCCAGGAGATCTACGCCGCGCCGGGGGCGGGGCTGCGTACCGACCACGCCCCAGAAGCCCCGGCGGTGGCGCGCGAGCTGCCGGAGTCCGGCGATCCCGTGGAGGTGAGCGGCGCCACGGTGTCCTGGGACAGCACGCCGGACCTGCGGCGGGCGCCGGAGGACCCGGAGTGGCGGATCCCGCCGGGCGACGGCGAGCCGGCCCCGGTGGCCGCTCCGGACGAGCAGGCCCAGGCGGAGTCTCCCGACGGCGAGGCCCCAGCGGCCGAAAGCACAGCGGCCGAAAGCACAGCGGCCGAGACCGCAGCGGCCGAGGAGGCCGCCGCCGTTGTCGAGCCCTCCGTCGACGAGAAGCCGGACGAGAAGCTCGACGAGACCGTCGAAGCCGCCGAGGACGACGTGGTCTCCGAGCCGGTGGACGAGTCCAAGGACGGCGCGGAGGCCACGCAGGCCGCGCCACTGGCCAAGGACGGGGACGGGCGCCCGTGACCGAGCTGATCCGGTGCTCCTGGACGGGCATGGCGGGCAACGCGGCCTACATCGCCTACCACGACGACGAGTGGGGCCGCCCGCTCACGGGCGACGACGCGGTCTTCGAGCGCGTGGCCCTGGAGGCGTTCCAGTCGGGCCTGTCGTGGCTGACGATCCTGCGCAAGCGGGAGAACTTCCGCGCGGCCTTCGACCGGTTCTCGATCGCCAAGGTGGCCGCGTACACCGAGCAGGACGTGGAGCGCCTGCTCGGCGACGAGGGCATCGTGCGCAACCGGGCCAAGATCGAGGCCGTGGTCGGCAACGCCAGGGCCGCCATGGACCTTTCCGAGGGCCTGTCGGACCTGGTGTGGCGCTACGCCGACCCGGAGGCCCCCATGCCGAAGAGCATGGCCGACGTGCCCGCCACCACGTCCGGCTCCAAGGCGCTGGCCAAGGAGCTGAAGAAGCACGGTTTCAGGTTCGTCGGCCCGACCACGGCCTACGCGTTGATGCAGGCCATCGGCCTGGTCAACGATCACATCGAGGGCTGCGTGGCCCGTTCGCGCTGAGCTCGAAGGCGTGGGTCGCGCCGAGTGACCCGCCGAGCTCGACGGTCACGGCGGTCGTCCCCCCGGCCCGCGCCGTGACGGTGTCGTCGGCCCTGATGAGCCCGCCCAGCGGGTGGTCGAACGTGATCGTCACGACGTCCACCGTCCGGCTCGGGTCGGCCACCGCCACGGCCACCCGCCCGCCGGCGCGCCGCACGATCACCACGCACGGCGCGTCCACCGCGATCTCCCCGAGGGTCCCGGCCGTCCAGAACACGACCGCGAGCAGCCCCCGCGCCCGCACGGCCTGCAACTCGGCGGTGTTGGCGGCCACCCGCACGGGACGCCGCCCGCGGTACCTGCGGGTCTGCTCGCGCGCCGCGCCCGGCAGCACCGTGTACGCGTAGGAGGTGCTCACGGGGTTGACGCCGTGGTCGATCCAGAGGCTCGCGTAACGCCGCGTGACGGGCTCGACCGCGCCGCCGGTGTCGTCGCCCGCGTTGATGTCGCGCCACCTGCCCGTACGCGTCTCCACGGCGCACTGAGCGCCGTCCAGCACGTAGCCCGCGACACCGGGCAGGTGCGCCCAGCCGTCGCCGACGTGCGGCCGCGCGTCCGTGGCCCGGTTCTCCACCACGGTCACCACCCCGCGCCCGTCCGAGCCGGTGATGCCGCTGCCGAGCGCCACCACGGCCGCGTCGAGGAAGAACCACGACTTGCGCGCCCGCAGGCTCGCGTCCTCGCTCGTCAGCTCCATGACGGCGGCCCCGTACCGGCCGTCGAGCACCGCGCCGCCGGCCCACGCACCGGGCGGGCAGTGGGCGCGGAAGGAGAGGTCCGCGCGCTCGCGGTCGTCCACGGTGGTCCCGGGCAGCCGGTACGGGTCCACCGTCGGCCAGAAGCCCTCGCCGAACTGGCCCAGGTCGCTCGTGTAGAGGTAGGTCATGCCGTCGCCGGTGTACCAGCCGTGCAGGTTCTCGCCGTTGATCGCCTCGTACGCGGCGATCCGGCGCGACGAGAGGCTGAGCGCGAACGACCAGGTGGGCCGCCGGTGCACGATCCGGTCCATCGAGGGGAACACGAAGTGCCCGACGGGCCCGGGAGCGGCCTCGACGTTCACGTCGCGCAGCACCGCGACCGCCCGCCGGGTCTCCGGCACGTCCGCGTGCTCCAGGTAGGGGAGGGCCTTGCCACGCTCGATCCACCCCTTGGCCAGCTCCCGGAAGCGGCCGGCGTACGGCTCCGGCGCGCTCTGGGCCAGCAGCAGGACGGCGCCGATCAGGCCATGGCCGGCCACGGCGTCGGAGAACGCCTGCCGCGTGGCCGCCCGCCCCCTGACCGTGTCCATCAGCAGCCCGTCATGGACGAACGGCGCGTACGACCGCTCGACCGCGTCCAGGACCACGGGCAGGCCCGGATCGCGGACCTGCCACGGCGAACCGTCCAGGAGCGCGAGCGCCTCGGCGACCGCGATGATCAGCGACAGGCCGTAGGAGCCGGTGTACGCGACGCACTCGTGCTGGATGAACGACCCGTCGCGGTAGAAGCCGTCGCCGGACTCGACGTGGCGGAAGACGCTCCTGAGCCCGCCGTCGCGCACGTCCGACAGGCCGTCGCGGGCCAGCGCCAGCTTGTTCGCGCTGCGTCCCGCGATGCCGCGGAAGGCGACGATGGAGGCCTTGTCGGCCCGGTTGGCGCCGCTCTCGCCCGCCTGCGGGTTGCCGGCCCGGCGGTCGGCGTCCGGGCAGAACCGGTCCACGGCCACCAGGTAGGCGTCGAGCCTGGCGCCGTCGAGCCGGTCGCCGAGCAGCACGCACAACCGGGTCAGGTGGGCGGGCGTGCCGATCTCCCAGAACCACCAGTTGCCCGTCTCGGGGAGCCGCTCGTTGTAGTGGCGCTCGTGGAGCACGTCGAGCGCGTCCACCACCCGGGCCGCGACGGCGTCGTCGCCGTGCTGCGCGGTGCCGGGCGTGGCCCAGGCCGTGGCGATGCGCCGAAGGCGGCCGTAGCTGCCCGTGACGTTGCCGGGGCCGCCGGCCGGCGGCAGGTCCGGCCAGAGCGTTCCGGGCGCCATCGAGGCCAGCAGGCCGCCTGCGGCCCCGCTCAGCCTGGCCAGCGGCCCGGCGTAGACAGGATCGGAGACGTCGATCCCGCCGCCGGTGAGCAGGCCGAGCGCGCCCGCGCGGAGAACGTCGAACGCGGGCACGCCTCCGGCGGCGGCCTCCTGCGCGGCCATGGGCAGGCCTCGGGCGGCGGCCTTCTGCGCGGCCGGGTCCGGTGCGGACGTCACTCGGCGCGGAACGTCGGGCGTTCCTTGGCGAGGAAGGCGCGGGTGGCGTTCAGGTGATCCAGGGTGGCGGCGCATTCGTCCTGGAGGTCGGCCTCCATGGCGAGCGAGTCGGGCAGCGAGTGGGTCGCGGCGTAGGCCAGCGCCCGCTTGGTGGCGGCGTAGGCGAGGGCCGGGCCGTGCGCGAGGCGTACGGCCAGCTCGTGGGCGGTCTTCAGGACGTCGTCGGCGGGCACCACGCGCGTGACCAGGCCCAGCTCCAGCGCGCGGGCCGCGTCGAGCGGCTCGCCGAGCAGCAGCAGCTCGGCCGCGCGGCTCCGGCCGACCAGGCGCTGCAGCGTCCAGGAGGCGCCGGAGTCGGGCGCCAGGCCGATGCCGGCGAACGCCAGCGCGAACTTCGCCTTCTCCGAGGCCACCCGCAGGTCGCAGGCGAAGGCCAGGGACGCGCCCGCGCCCGCGGCGACGCCGTTGACCGCGGCCACCACCGGCTTGGCCATGGTGGTGATCAGCTCCACGATCGGGTTGTAGTGGACGCGGACCGTGTCGGCCAGGCCGCGGCCCGCCTCCAGGTTGCCGGCGTGCTCGCGAAGATCCTGGCCCGCGCAGAAGGCCCGGCCCGAGCCGGTCAGCAGCACGGCCCTGATCGCGGCGTCGCCCGCCGCGCGGCGCAGCGCGTCGAGGAGCGCGTCCTTGGTCTCGGCGGTCAGCGAGTTCATGGCGTCGGGGCGGTCGAGCGTGATGGTGGCGACCGTGTCGGCCACGTCATAGCGGATCAAAGTAACTCCCTCTCGACGAACGCGGCGGCCGCGGGCAGCAGCCGGGCGGCCTCCTGCTCGAAGTACGCCCTGGCCTTCTCGCCCGGCCAGCCCGCGGGCAGCAGCTCCGGCGGCAGGCCCGGGTCGCGGAACAGGAAGTTGCGCCAGCCGTGCACGAGCCTGCTCCGGGTGGCGAACACCTGGTCCGCCGGTGCTCTCTCGGGCAGCGTGCTGATCAGCGTGACAGCCTCGGCGAGCCAGTGCTCGTACGCCTCGCCGATGGCGGTCAGATCCCACGCCCTGGCCACCAGCTCCCGCGGGTCGCCCTCCAGCGCCGAGTCGAACCTGTCGGCCCGCACCCCCTCGCCGTCGAGCAGGTTGTCCAGCTCGATCGAGGATCGTGGACCGATCCACGTCGTCTCGGACAAGGACGCGTACCCGAGGAAGGCCAGGTCGGCCCTGAGCCGCTCCCTGCGCGGCCGCTCCTTCACCGGCGCGAAGACGATCACGTGCCACCGGCCGTGCCAGGTCAGCGTCCCGGCTCGGTAAATTCTGAGCGCGGCCTCGTCCAGGCGCCGGCCGCATTTCGGGGTCAGCCCGTAGCCGGCTCCCTGCGGCAGTTTCACCGGCCGCAGCCACCCTTGGCGCACCATTCGTGACACAGCGGTGCGGACGGCGGGAGGGGCTATTTCCAGGGGTTTCATGAGCCTTACGAGCGAGGCGACGGACGCCTGTCCACCGCGCGAGCGCAGGTGGTCTCCATAGAGATCGAACAGAGCGGCGCGAGCGTGCACGAAGTCCAGTTTGGACGCCATCGCACGGCTCGACAACGCATTCTGGGAGGAGATCGTTACCCATGAGCGCTCTCGATGCGGGAGAATAGGACATCACAGAAGACGTGAATGCGCCGACCACCCCTCACGGGCGGTCGGAAATCGCGGGCCGCGGGAGCCCAAGGCAGGAAGGGATGCACGCATGGCGGCGATGAAGCCGCGGACCGGCGATGGTCCGCTCGAGGTCACCAAGGAAGGGCGCGGCATTGTCATGCGGGTCCCCCTGGAGGGTGGCGGCCGGCTCGTCGTGGAGATTTCCGCCGACGAGGCGAAGGCGCTCGGCGAGGCGTTGAAGAACGTCGTCGGCTGAGAGCTCCCGAGAGACCACCTTTTCCACGACCCTGGCGTAATCCGGCGCCAGGGTCGCTGACGTTCGAGGAGAGAATCCGTGCCGATTGAGACCACTGCGTCGGTGGTCGCCCAGGTTCCCGACGGAGCCGAGCTGCTGGCCGTTCCCTTTGACTCCACCCTCAGCCCCGAGGTCGAGCTGCACCTGCCGGTGTCCGACCTGCTGGCCCACTACGAGGCCAAGGGGGAGGCGGGGGAGATCGTCGAGGTTCCCGTGGCCAGGGGCGGCGGTGTCGGCCGCGTCCTGCTCTACGGAGTGGGCGACGGCTCGCCGCGGGCCCTGCGCAAGGCCGGCGCCGCGCTCGCCCGCAGAGCCAGGGGCAGGGACACGCTGACCGTGGTCGCGCCCGACGGCGACGTGGCGGCGTTCGCCGAGGCGGCGCTGCTCGCGGCGTACTCGTTCAAGATCGGCAACGGGGGCAAGAAGCCGGTGCGGGCGCTGGCCCTCGCGGGCGCGGACGCGGCGCAGGTGCGGCGCGCGCAGGTCGTGGCGCAGGCGGTGGCGCTCGCCCGCGACCTGGCCAACACGCCTTCCTCCGTCAAGAACCCCGCGTGGCTGGCCGAGCGGGCCGCCGAGGTCGGGGTGCCCGCGCGGATCTGGGACGAGGAGCAGCTGCAGGCCGACGGGTTCGGCGGCATCCTCGCGGTCGGCAGGGGCTCGGCCAGCCCGCCCCGCCTCATCCAGCTCTCCTACACCCCCGCCGAGCCCACCGACCGGCACGTGGTGCTGGTGGGCAAGGGGATCACGTTCGACTCGGGCGGGCTGTCGCTCAAGCCCAACGAGAACATGAAGACCCAGAAGACCGACATGGCGGGCGGCGCGGTGGTGATCGCCGTGCTCGGCGCGCTGGCCGAGCTGGGCGCTCCCGTACGGGTCACCGGGCTGATCGCCTCCGCCGAGAACATGCCCTCGGGCACGGCGCAGCGGCCCAGCGACGTGATCAAGCATTACGGCGGGCGCACGGTCGAGGTGCTCAACACCGACGCCGAGGGCCGGCTGGTGCTGGCCGACGCCCTCGCCTACGCCGACGCCGTCCTCGACCCCGACGAGGTCGTGGACATCGCCACCCTCACCGGGGCGATCACGGTGGCGCTCGGCCGCAACGTCGGCGCCGTCTACGCCTCCGACGACGCTCTGGCCAAGGGGCTCCTGGACGCCGGGCAGGTGAGCGACGACCGGCTGTGGCGGATGCCGCTGATCGAGGACTACACGCCCGCGCTGGAGTCGTCGATCGCCGACCTGGCCAACGTCGAGGCCGGGTCCAGGTTCGGGGCCGGGTCGATCACGGCGGCGCTGTTCCTGCGGGAGTTCGCGGGACGGCGGCCGTGGGCGCACCTCGACATCGCCGGCGTCGGGCGCAGCACGGTGGACGAGGGCACGCTGACCAAGGGCGCCACGGGATTCGGCGTCCGCCTCCTGCTGGAGTGGCTCACCCGCGCCTAGCAGCCGGCTCGCTCGCGGCTGGGCGGCCCACCGGGGCCGGCCGGCTCGCGCAGGCAGCGCTCCGCCCGAGTGGCTCGCCTGCGGCTAGTCGGCGATCTTGATGGCGGCCAGCAGGCCGTCGCCCAGCGGTATGAGCACCGAGCGCAGGCGGTCGTCCGACTGCACCAGCTTGCCCACCTCGCGCAGCGCCACCGTGTCGGTGTCGCGTTGCGCGGGGTCGGCCACCCGGTTGTGCCACAGCATGTTGCCGAAGGCCACGATGCCGCCCACGCGCAGCAGGCGGACCGCCTCGGCGAGGTAGTCGGCGTACTCCTGCCTCGCGCCGTCGGCGAACACCATGTCGTAGCCGCCGTCCGACAGCCGCGGCAGCACGTCGAGCGCCCGGCCCGAGATGAGCCGCACCCGCCCGCCGGAGAAGCCCGCCTCCGCGAACGCCTGTCTGGCCAGCCGCTGGTGCTCGGGCTCGACGTCCACGCTCGTGAGCGTCCCGTCCGTACGCATGCCGCGCAGCAGCCACAGCCCCGAGACGCCGCAGCCCGTGCCGATCTCGACGACGGATTTGGCGTTGACGGCGGTGGCGAGGAAGCACAGTGCCGCCCCGCCGCCGGGAAGGATGGGTGTGGCCCCCATCTCCAGCCCGCGCTGTCGCGCCGTGTGCAGGAGCTCATCTTCCTGATGGAACTGCTCCGCATAGGCCAGAGTGGCCTCCACCGGGTTGGTCATCGGCCGCCTCCCCCGCTTTCGTGCGATTGGTCCACGTGATTGGCACCGATCGCAGCCTAGGGGAGACACGCCAGGACGGGAACTCAGGAGGGACCTAAGGCGTTGCAGGTTTAAACGGGCTTTGCCGGTCCGGAAGGCAGGCAGTGCGCACGAAGGGACGAAACCAGGCACTATGGCGGTAGCGGTGGTCCCAAAGAGAGGAGTTCTGGTGGACGAAAGCGACCACCAGGCGGATGCTCCCGTGTCGTCTGATTGGACACCTCCCACATGGGAGGAAGTGGTGCGGACTCACTCCGCACGCGTGTATCGGCTGGCATACCGGCTGACCGGCAATGTCCACGACGCGGAAGACCTCACCCAGGAGGTCTTCGTCCGCGTCTTCAGGTCGCTGTCGAGCTACACCCCGGGCACGTTCGAGGGGTGGCTGCACCGGATCACGACGAACCTGTTCCTCGACATGGCGCGGCGCAAGCAGCGCATCAGGTTCGAGGGGCTGGCCGACGACGCCGCCGAGCGGCTGCGTGGCCGTGAGCCGTCCCCGGCGCAGGCGTTCGATGACGCCCACCTGGAGCCCGACATCCAGGCCGCCCTCGACGCGCTCGCCCCCGAGTTCCGGGCCGCGATCGTGCTGTGTGACATCGAGGGCCTTTCTTACGAGGAGATCGCGGCCACGCTCGGCGTCAAGCTGGGTACGGTCCGAAGCCGTATTCACCGTGGCCGGGCGCAGTTGCGGGAGGCACTCGATCATCGAGCCCCCCGTAATTCTCAACTCCCCCCGACCGTGATCCGTGGGGAGGAATTCTGATGGCTCATCTTGGAGAACGCGTGTCCGCGCTCGTGGACGGCGAGCTCAACCACACCGAGCGCGAGCGCGCGCTGGCTCATCTGACCTTCTGTGCCGACTGTCGGCAAGAGGTCGAGTCGGTACGGGCGCTGAAGTCGCGCCTGCGCTCCCTGGAGGGGCCGGCGATGCCGGCCGATCTGACGATGTCCCTGCTCCGGATGGCGGAGCCGGGCGGCCCGCTGCCGCCGAGGGAGCGCCCTTTTCCGTCCCGCACCTTCGGCGGGGTGCCCATCCCTGGGCCGCACACCATCGCTCCGCTGGACAACCGCCCGCGGAGGGACGCCACTGGTGGGGCCTCGGGCCCTGGTCGCGGCGGTAGGCGGCGTTCGGCCTACGTGGCCGTAGGGGTGGTCTCCGCGGCCGTCGCGCTCGGCACCTTCTTCGCGGCCACCGGCGTCGGACAGAACAACCCGGCGCCGCCGGTGGAGCTGTTCCAGCAGCCGCGCACCTCGCCGGCGGGCGCGCCCTCGACGGCCACTCCTTGACCTGGGGTTGACCTCCGGCTATGCCTGGGAGACTTGGACTTGGCGTACTTGGCAGCGCGCTGGGCATACGATCTGGGTTCGGGATTTGTCACAAGCGATTCCTGACAAATGCTTTATGACCCTCGTATGCCGCAAGAGCGAGGATTGCGGTGGCCGAGCCAAGGAGTGGTGAGACTTAGATGACCGACGAGACGCGCCCCACCGAAGGACGCACGCCGTCGGACTACCCCGAACCACAGGGGCGGCCGGACTTCCTGCCCGCGGACGACTCGCCTGACCAGGCCGGCCGGTTGCCTGAGCCGCCGGCCTCGTTCGGCACCTCTTGGGGCGACCCGTCGGGTCGCCCCTCTTCGGGTGTCCCCCCGTATGGTGGCCCGACCTCCGGCGCTCCCACGTTCACCAGTCCCTCGTTCGGCTCCCCGAGCTCCTACGAGAGCCCTTCGTACAGTCACGAGGGCAGCGGCCCGTCGTTCAGCGCCTCCTACGACAGCGGCTCCGCGTTCGGAAGCCCTTCCTACGACAGCGGCTCCACGTTCGGAAGCCCTTCACACGAGAGCGCCGGCCCCTCCTACGGGAGCGGCCCCTCGTATGGGAGCGCTCCGTCCTACGGCAGCGGTCCGTCCTATGGGAGCGGTCCGACGTATGGCGGCGGACCGGACAACGGGACGCGTGCCTACGAGAGCCCGCTGTTCGGCGGCCCTTCCCCGTCCGGTCCCACCGGCGCCAACACTCCGCCGCCACCGCCCCGTCAGGCGCTTCCCCTGGGCGCGGGCTGGGCGCCGCCGCCTCCCGGCGCGGACGCGGGCTCCTCGGGGGGCAGGCGCGGGCCGAGCACGGTCCTGCTCGTCTCGACCGCCGTGGCCATCGCTCTGGTGGCCTCGCTGCTCGGCAGCGTCGGCACCTACCTGCTCACCAAGCCGAGTGACGGCAACGACCCCGGCTACAGCCTCGGCCCCCTGCCGACCGGCGGCGCCGCCAACCGGGAGCCCGGATCGGTGGCGGGCGTGGCCGCGCGGGTGCTGCCCAGCGTGGTCTCGATCGAGGCCGGCACCACCACCGAGGGCGCGACCGGGTCCGGCTTCCTGATCAAGAACGGCTACGTGGTGACCAACAACCACGTCGTCGCGCTGGCCGCCAAGGGCGGCGAGATCCGGATCATGTTCAACAACCGCAAGACCACCCCGGGCAAGATCGTGGGCCGCGACCCCGGCTCGGACCTGGCCGTGATCAAGCCCGAGGACACGTTCGGGACGCCGGAGATCACCCTCGGCAACTCCGACCAGGTCGTGGTCGGCGACCCGGTCATCGCGATCGGCTCCCCGCTGGGCCTCACGGGCACGGTGACGACGGGCATCGTCAGCTCGCTCAACCGCCCGGTCATCGCGGGCGACGAGACGGGCGCCGGCACGGAGGAGCCCGCCTACATCAGCGCCATCCAGACGGACGCCGCCATCAACCCGGGCAACTCGGGCGGCCCGCTGGTGAACGGCAAGGGCGAGGTCGTCGGCGTGAACTCGGCCATCGCCACCCTCGGCCGCTCGGTGAACAGCCAGAGCGGCAGCATCGGCCTGGGCTTCGCGATCCCCGTCAACCAGACGCGGCGCGTGGCCGAAGAGCTGATCACCACCGGCAAGGCCAAGCGGCCCAGGATCGGCGTTGTCCTGGACAAGGACTACAAGGGCCAGGGCGTGAAGATCGCGTCGGCTCCCAGCGGCGGCCGCCAGCCGGTGGACGTCAACGGGCCGGCGGACAAGGCCGGGCTGAAGGCGGGCGACGTCATCCTGGAGATCGACGGGCTGACCCTGCAGGACGGGAACGAGCTGATCGCCCTGATCCGCAGCAAGGCGCCGGGCGCCAAGATCACCATCAAGTACCAGCGCGCCGGCCAGGAACGCACCGCCACCCTCACCGTGGTCGCCGACGACGAGCCCACCCCGACGCCGTCCTGATCCGCCCGGCCGTCCTTGTCGGCGGCCCTGTGCGCTTCTTCACAGCGGCGCGGGCGGTTCGGCGTCCGTCCTTCGGGTTCTTCATCGCGGCGCGGGCAGTTTGGTGTCCGTCCTTCGGTTTTTGAAGGCCGCGCACGGTGGGGACGACCCGCGCCGCCTTTGGTTTCCGTCCTTCGAGTTTTTACGGCTGCGCACGGCAGGCACCACCCGCCGACCCGGGTGACCGGCCCTCCAGGGAGACGCTTACCAGCTTCCCGGCCGCGCCGCCGTAACGGACGGTGCGACCGGCTGGGTGGTAGACGCGTTGACCAGGGCCGAAGGGGTGTATGCGGGGAAAGTCGGTGATATGACCGAGGGGGGACGACCGACCTACGCCCGGGAGCCCTTAGTCTGTGGATAGGCCGGGGTTGTCCTCGGAGTGATTGGACTGCGGTAGGAGCTCACGGTGTTCGGACTCGGGTGGATGGAGATCGGAGCGCTGATCGTCATCGCGCTGCTCGTCTTCGGTCCCGACAAGCTGCCTCAGGCCGCATCTCAGGCCGGCAAGACGCTGCGCAACCTGCGCCGGATGGCGAACAACGCGCGTGACGACCTGCGTTCCGGGCTGGGCCCGGAGTTCGCCAATTTCGACCCCGCCGACCTCAACCCGAGGAACTTCGTCCGCAAGCACCTGCTCGACGACCTCGAGGACGACTGGAACGACAACAACCGGCCTCGGGAGCTGGAGCCCGCCACGACGGCTCCGTACTCGCCCGAGCCGGTGGACGAGCTCGGCTACGGGGAGATTCCCCCTTACGACTCAGAGGCCACCTGACGGGCCAGGGAAGGCTCGTCGCCGTCCATACGGCCCGCCGCCTCCCGGACGGCACACGGGGGCTCAAACAGCCCGCCACCCGTCCTCCTGGACCATCGTCGCCCACAAGCGCTCATATGGCCCTCTGAGGGTCCTCCACGCCCGTTCGGGCGCGCCTGGTCAACGCTGTTGACCACCCAGCCGGTCACGCCTGCCCGTTGCGGCGGCGCGCCGGGGAAGCCGGTGAGCGTTCCCCTGGAAGGCCGGTCACCCGGGTCGGTGGGTGGCGCCTGCCGTGCGCAGCCGTAAAGGATCCGAAGGACGGGCGCTGAGGACGGCGTGGATGCTCGCCGTGCGTAGCCGTGAAGGACCTCAAGGGGACTGAGAACGGCGCCCGCCCGGAGGACGGGCGCCGGAAATCAGGCAAGTGCCGAAAATCAGCGGTTGGGGGAGAGGCCGAGTTGGAGGCCCTTGAGGCTGGTGGAGCGCTTGCTGAGGCTGGAGGCGATATTGCGGAGTTCGGCCGCCGCCGGTGCGTCGGGCTCCGTCAGGACCAGCGGCTTGCCCTCGTCGCCGCCCTCGCGGAGCCGGAGGTCGATCGGGACCTGGCCCAGGAGCGGGACGCGGGCGCCCAGCGTGCGGGTGAGCGCGTCGGCGACCGTCTGGCCGCCACCCTCCCCGAACACGGCGATGCGCTCGTCGCAGTGGGGGCACGGCAGCCAGGCCATGTTCTCGATGACGCCGGCGATCTGCTGGTGCGTCTGCGCGGCGATCGAGCCCGCCCGCTCGGCCACCTCGGCGGCGGCCATCTGCGGCGTCGTCACGACCAGGATCTCCGCCGTGGGCAGCCGCTGCGCCACCGAGATCGCGATGTCGCCCGTGCCCGGGGGCAGGTCGAGGAGGAGGACGTCGAGGTCGCCCCAGTAGACGTCGGCCAGGAACTGGTGGAGCGCCCGGTCGAGCATCGGCCCGCGCCAGACCACCGGCGTGTTGCCCTCCGGCTTGAACATCCCGACCGAGATGACCTTGATGTCGTGGGCCACCGGCGGCATGATCATGTCTTCGACCTTGGTAGGCCGCTCGGCGGCACCCAGCATGCGCGGGATGCTGTGGCCGTAGATGTCGGCGTCGACGATGCCGACCTTCATGCCGCTGGAGGCCATCGCGGCGGCCAGGTTGACCGTCACGGACGATTTGCCGACCCCGCCCTTGCCGCTGGCCACCGCGAACACGCGGGTCAGCGAGCCCGGCTGGTTGAACGGGATCTCCTTCTCCGGCCCCCGGTTGCCCCGCAGCTTGGTCTGCAGCTGCTTGCGCTGCTCGGTGCTCATGACATCAAGCTCGATCTGGACGCCCGCCACGCCGTCGAGCTTGGCGACGGCGTTGGTGACGTCGCGGCGGATGGTGTCCTTCAGCGGACAGCCCGCCACGGTGAGGAAGATGCCCACGCGCACCACGCCGTCGGGAGCGATATCGATGCTCTTGACCATGTCGAGGTCCGTGATCGGGCGACGGATCTCGGGGTCGATGACGTTGGCGAGAGCCGCCGTCACCTGTTCCTGGGTAGGTGCCATCGAAGTCTCGGCACGAGGGAGTGCCGTCCCTCCTTTGTCGGTATATGTGTGACAGGCGCAGGACGCCAGTGAGGATGCCCCTCCATGGTATGAACCGGCGGCCTCACTGAGTTAATCCGTGCTGTTAGATGTCTGTGCAACAACGTCCTAAGGTTACTCCGTGACTCTTCTGCGCGACGAGGGCCTGACCGCCGAGGAGCTGGCGGTCTGGCGGATGATGCAGCGCGCCCAGGTGCGCATCACCCGGCATCTGGAGGCGGAGCTGCTCGTCGCCCACGATCTGCCGCTGGCCTCGTACGAGGTGCTCGTGCAACTGGCCGAGGCGCCGGAGCGGCGGCTGCGCATGAACGATCTCGCGGGCCGTGTCCTGCTCTCCCGCAGCGGCCTGACCAGGCTCATCGACCGGCTGCAGCGGGACGGGCTGGTGTCGCGGGAGGCCTGCGCGAACGACGCCCGCGGGCTGTTCGCCGTGCTGACGGACGCCGGCGCGGAGCGGCTGGCCGAGGCCACCCCGACCTACCTGGGCGGCGTCCGGACCCAGTTCCTCGACCTGCTGGGCGCGGAGGAGATCACCCGCGTCCGGGCGATGGTCGCCAAGCTGGACCTCAGCGACTCTCCTTGAGCTCCTCGGCGAGGCGTCCGAGCTCGGCGCGCAGGTAGTCGCGCGTGGCCAGCTCGTTCAGCGCCAGGCGCAGCCCCGCGATCTCGCGGGTCAGATACTCGATCTCGGCCTGGTTGCGGTCGGCGGTCTCGCGGTCCTGCTCGTACTGGATGCGGTCCCGGTCGCCCTGGCGGTTCTGGGCCAGCAGGATCAGCGGCGCGGCGTAGCTGGCCTGCAGCGACAGCATCAGCGTCAGGAAGATGAACGGATACGGGTCGAACTTGAGGTTCGGTGGCGTGAACGCGTTCCAGATGACCCAGATCGCGACGACCACGGTCATGTAGACGATGAAGCGCGCGGTGCCGAGGAAGCGGGCGATCTGCTCCGACAGGCGGCCGAACGCCTCCGGGTCGTAGTGCGGCCGCAGCGAGCGGCGCAGGGCCCGGGGCTCGTCAAGCCGTTCGGTCGTCATGATCGTCGGTCCCCTCACGCCAGTCCTCGGGCAGGATGTGGTCGAGCACGTCGTCCACCGTCACCGCGCCGACGAGCCGGCCCAGCTCGTCCACGACCGGGGCGGCGACGAGGTTGTAGTTGGCCAGGTAGCGGGTGACCGCGCGCAGCGTGAAGTCCGGCCTGATCGGGTCGATCGACGGGTCGATCACGCCGCCGAGCAGCGTCGACGGCGGCTCGCGCAGCAGCCGCTGGAAGTGCGAGACGCCCAGGTACGTGCCCGTCGGCGTCTCGGTGGGCGGCCGGGCCACGTAGACCTGCGCCGCCACGGCGGGCGTGAGGTCCTGCTGCCTGATGTGGGCCAGCGCCTCGGCCACCGTGGCGGTGGGGGGCAGGATGACCGGTTCGCTGGTCATCACGCCGCCCGCGCTGGTCTCAGGGTAGGTCAGCAGGCGCCGCACGGGGGCGGCCTCCCCGGGCTCCATCAGGGCCAGCAGCTTGGCCGCCTGGTCCTCCGGGAGGTCGTGCAGCAGGTCGGCCGCGTCGTCGGGGCCCATCTCCTCCAGCACGTCGGCCGCCCGCTCGGGCTCCAGCGTGCCGAGGATGGAGATCTGGTCGTCGGGCGGAAGCTCTTCGAGCACGTCGGCGAGCCGCACGTCGTTCAGGGCTCGGGCGATCTCGATGCGCCGCTTGCTCGGCAGCTCGTGCAGCGCGCTGGCCATGTCGGCGGCCCGCAGCGACTCGAACGCGGAGATCAGCCCGGCCGCCCCCTGGTCCTTCTGCAGCCTGTCGAACCCGGAGACCTCCTCCCACTCGACGATCCGCGGGTCGCGCCGCCTGCCCTTGTAGAGGGCAACCTGGGTGATCTCCCAGTGGGACGGCTTGATCTCCTCCATGGCCACGTCGTAGACGGTCATGGGCTCGCCCTTGTGGGTGACGCCCAGGTCCAGCATCTCGCCGATCACCAGCGTCTCGGTGGCGCGCTGCTCGAACCTGCGCATGTTGAGCCGCCCGGTGAAGACCACGGCCCCCGTCTCGATGCGGCGTACCCGGGTGATGGGCAGGAACACCCTGCGGCGCGGCTGCACCTCCACCACCAGGCCGTGCACCGTGGGCCGGAGGCCGATGCGCAGGCCGACCACCACGTCCCTGACCCGGCCGATCTGGTCGCCCGCGGGGTCGAAGACCGGGGTGCCCGGCAGCCGGGCCACGAAGATCTTCACGTGGCCAGGCTAACAGTGCTGCCCCATTGCGCCCCGCACGCCTCTCATGTCAGTATCAAACGTGCTTAACGGTAATTACTGCCCAGGTGGTGCGCGATGAGGTACGCGGGGCTCGGGCTCGCCTTCGTGTCCTCCTGGTGTTTCGCGTTCTCGGGTCCGATGGCCAAGTACCTGATCACCGCCGGGTTGGCGCCGATCGAGGCCGTCTGGACGCGGATGGCGGGCGCGGGGCTGCTGCTGCTGGCCGTGCTGGCCGTGGTGAAGCCCAAGGCGCTGCGGATCCCCAGGTCCAGGCTGCCGTTCTTCGGGCTGTACGCGGTGATGGCGGTGGCCGGGGTGCAGTCGCTGTATTTCGTGGCGATCACGCGGCTGCCGGTGGGGATCGCGCTGCTGCTGGAGTTCATGGCGCCGGTGATGGTGGTGGCCTGGGTGCGGTTCGTACGGAAAGTACGGCTCGCGCGGGCGGCCTACATCGGGGCGGTCGTCGCGGTCCTGGGCCTCGGGATCGTGGTCGAGGCGTGGCAGGGGATGCGGCTGGACGCGCTGGGCCTGGTGCTCGGCCTGCTGGCCGGGGCGTGCTGCGCCGGATATTTCCTGATGAACGATAGCTTCGGCGACGACGTTGACCCGCTCGGCCTCATCGCCTGGGGGATGGCGGGGGCGGCCGTGGTGCTGATCCCGTTCGCCCGGCCGTGGGACATCCCGTGGGCGGCCTTCACGGCCACCGTCGCGCCGGAGGGCGGCCGGACGTTGCCGGTGCTGGGCGCGTACCTGTGGATGGTGCTGGTCGCGACCGTGATCGCGTACATCCTGGGTGTGAACGCCGTGCGGCGGCTGTCGGCCGCGGTGGGGGCCACGGTCGCCTCGCTCGAGGTCATCGGCGGCGCGGTGGTGGCCTGGGCCCTGGTCGGCGAGACGCTGGGCGTCTTCCAGATCGTGGGCGGCCTGCTCGTGCTGTCCGGCGCGCTGCTCGCCCAGACCGCCACGGCGAGCCCCTCGCCGTCACCGGCGGCGGAGGTCGAGGCGGAGCCCGTCGCCGTCAGAGGCTGACTCTCGAAGCCCGTCGCCGTCAGAGGCTGACTCTCGAGGCGCGGCCAGGAGCCGGCCTCGTCAGCGGCGGTCGGGGGTGAGGCGCAGGACCGTGGAGTCGCGGGCCCAGCGCTCGGTGAGGTGCTCGCTGTCGAGGGCGTTGAGCCGCTCCTTGGCCAGCGCGGCCACGGCGTCGGCCGCCGCGGCCTGGTCGACGACCGCGACCGCGGCCTCGAACTCCACCAGCCTGGCGCCGTTGTCCTTGCTGCGCAGCGTGACCTGGACCCGGTCGAGCGCGTCGAGGCCGGGCAGCGCCTGCTCCTCGCCGCCCGTCACCAGGTAGATCGCGCCGTCGTGCCAGGTGTGCCAGGCCAGGCGGGGGCGGTCGAGGGTGAGCCAGAGGATGCCGGACTTCTTGGCGCCCTCCTCGATGGCCGCGGTGTCGTCGCTCACAGCTTCGACTGTAGTCCGTTCAGCGCGAGGACCCGAGCCGCTCCGAGGCGAACGAGCTGATCTCCCGGGTTTCCCGCGAGATCGAGGCCCGCATGGGAGCGACCTGGCCGGGCCAGTAGCGTGTGCGCATGCGCTCACGCCGTTCCGTGCTCGCCGTGCCAGGCAGCAACCCCAGGTTCCTGGAGAAGGCCCAGACCCTGCCCGTCGACGAGGTCTTCCTCGACCTCGAGGACGCGGTCGCGCCGCTGGCCAAGGAGGAGGCGCGCAAGAACATCGTGACCGCGCTCCGCGAGGGCGACTGGTCCGGCAAGAC
Organism: Nonomuraea sp. NPDC004186; assembly: GCF_053603495.1. Lineage (NCBI taxonomy): Bacteria > Bacillati > Actinomycetota > Actinomycetes > Streptosporangiales > Streptosporangiaceae > Nonomuraea > Nonomuraea sp. NPDC004186. The sequence continues at coordinate 24,652 of NZ_JBSGFQ010000041.1, forward strand.
GCGCGTGGTCAGGGTCAACGACCTCACGACGCACTGGACGTACCGGGACGTGATCGAGGTCGTCGAGGGGGCGGGGGAGTTCCTCGACTGCCTGATCCTGCCCAAGGTGCAGGACCCGACCGAGGTCGTCTGGCTCGACACGCTGCTCACCCAGATCGAGAAGACCATGGGGTACGAGGTGGGCCGCATCGGCATCGAGGCGCAGATCGAGAACGCCCGAGGCCTGGTGAACGCCGACGCCATCGCCGGCTCGTCCAAGCGCCTGGAGGCGCTCGTCTTCGGGCCGGCGGACTTCATGGCGTCGATCAACATGCGGACGCTCGTCGTCGGCGAGCAGCCGCCCGGCTACGTCGAGGGCGACGCCTACCACTACATCCTCATGCGGCTGCTCATGGCGGCCAGGATGCACGACCTGCAGGTCATCGACGGGCCCTACCTGCAGATCAAGGACGTCGAGGGCTTCAGACGGGCCGCCAGGAGGTCGGCGGCGCTCGGGTTCGACGGGAAGTGGGTGCTGCATCCCGCCCAGGTGGACGCGGCCAACGAGGTCTTCTCGCCGTCGCAGGACGACTATGACCACGCCGAGCTCATCCTGGAGGCGTACGAGTACTACACCTCGGTCGAGAAGCGCGGCGCGGCCATGCTGGGCGACGAGATGATCGACGAGGCCTCGCGCAAGATGGCGCTCGTCGTGGCGGCCAAGGGGCGGGCCGCCGGGCTGAGGCGTACGAAGAGCTTCACACCTTGATGCCGATGGCGGTGAAGAACCAGAACGACGACGTCAGCCAGAGCCCGATCAGCGCGGTGAACGCCAGCCCGCCGAGCACCGGCAGCGTCCAGCCGGGCGCGTCATGCTTGGGCAGGGCCAGCATCTTCGCCGTGAACACGCCGTAGAAGAAGCAGCCGAGCAGCGAGTGCGCGAGCACTCGCGGCACGTCGTACTGCAGGCCCAGAGCGTAGAGGCAGTGGAAGGCGACGGGGATCGTGAGCAGGAACGCGATCCGCCCCGACCAGCGGTGCACGCCGGGCGGGATCGTGACCCCGAGCCTGCCCCACATCGACAGGGCCGAGACGACCTGCACGATCGCGAGCACGAACGCCCCCGTCGTCAGCCACGCCTTCATCGGCAGCGCGCCGGAGAACCCGGCCACGCCCACGGCGAACCCGGTGGGCGTGTGCACGCGCCCGTAGACGCCGAGCGCGAGCGCCGCCAGGCCGCCGGCCAGCAGCGGAACGAGGAGCGGGGTCAGGCCGCGGGACTGCTGGGGTACGGCGGTCATTGCATCTCCTCGATGAAGCCGTCCACGTCCTCAGGCTGGATCGTGGTGTCGCCGACGGTCACGGGCGCTGTGGGCTGGTCGTCCCGCAGCTGGGGGATCGGCACCTGCGTGTCGCCCTCGAACGCGGCGCCGACCTGGGTGTAGCCGCCTCCCGGGTTCTTCAGCACGATCCAGCCGGCCCGGAGCTTGGCGCCCCTGACGAGCGCGGTGGCGCGGTAGAGGCCCGACGGCTTGACCACCGTGGGCGCGACGAAGGTCCACTTCTTGCCGCCGAACGCGACCGAGCCCCTGGCCCGGCCGCCGCCCAGCTCGGCGGTGACCTTGGCGCTGCCGAGGCCGGTCAGCCGCAGCTCGCCGTCGGACTCGCTGCCCTTGAACCAGGCCTCGGCCTTGCCGTCGCAGAAGTAGCCGACGGCCTTGCCGTCTCTGATCGAGATCGCGATGAGGCCGCCGTTGCCCTTGACGTAGCCTCCGTAGTCCGCCTTCGCGATCTTCTTCGGTTCTGTTCGCTGAGGCGAGGGCGTGGCGTCCGCCTCGGCCTCCGATGAGCGTGACGGGGCCGCGGTGGTCTCGCCCGCCGACGGTGCCTCCGCGGCGGTGTTGGCGGCCTCGTCGTTGGCCGCCGGTGTCGCGGTGACGCTGGCGACACCCAGCCCCACGGCGAGCACTGCTCCCGCCGCGAGGGTGATGACAGGTCCCAGCCTTGACATGGACTGCTCCCAGGGTCGAAATGCCGTACGTCTCCGAGCATCCGCCTAAATCGGTGGGCCGTCTGTGAACTATTGCGCATCGCGCGGACAGAATGGATAGATGCAGGAGAATCCAGGGCACCAGCCGCCCGTCTACGGCACGCAGCCGCCGGTCCACCCGTATCAGCCGCCGCCCTGGTTCCTGCCGACGCCCATCGGTGCGAGTTACGACCACCTGGCGCGGAATGCCGCGACCCGGCCATGGCGGACGATCGTGGGCACGCTGGTCGTCGCCACCGGGTTCGTCGTGATCGGCGCGGTGGTGGTGTGGGCCGGCGTGGTGATGTCGCTGCTCCTCGGGATCCCCGCGCCGCTGGAGGCCGAGGGGCAGCTGTTCGGCGATCCGGTGTTCTCGCTGGTCGTGGTGTTGCTGTCGCTCGCGCCCGTGCTGCCCCTCGTGTACGGCACCGCGGCGCTCGTCCAGCGCAGGCGCCCCGGCACGCTCTCGTCCGTGGCCGGGCGGCTGCGCTGGCGCTGGCTGCTGACCTGCGCGGGCCTGGCGGTGCTGGCCCTGCTGCTGGGGCAGGGCGCGCAGGCGCTCGCGCTGACGGCGGCCGGCGAGGACGCCGACCTGTTCGGCTGGGGTGGATGGTCGGGGTTCCTGCCCGCGCTCGTCGTGATCGTGCTGCTGGTGCCGTTCCAGGCGGCCGCCGAGGAGTACGTCTTCCGCGGCTGGTTCGTGCAGGCCGTCGGGGCGCATATCCGGAATCCGGCCTGGTCCATCGTGCTCGGCTCCGCGCTGTTCATGTCGCTGCACGGGTATTCGTGGGCGGGGCTCGTGGACGTGTTCGGGTTCGGGGTCGTGATGGGCTTTCTCACGGTGCGCACCGGAGGGCTGGAGTCGGCGATCTCCCTGCACGTGCTGAACAACCTGCTGGCCTTCGGGCAGGCCGCCGCGGCCGGGCACCTGGCCGACGCGCTGGACCAGGGAAAGGTGCCGGTGCCCTGGCAGGCGTTGTCCGGAACGGTGGTGCAGCTCGGGGTGTATGCGTTTGGTGTGTTGTATCTAGCCAAAAAACAGTCAATTAAGACTATCTCGGAATAAATCGGTCCTGGGGTGCCGGGAATCTCGCTAGAGAGGTCTCGCTATTCCGGCTGAGTCATGCTGGTCTGGTCCTGTGGAACGGACCAGCGTCCTCGTTCCACCCGTACGACGTTCGACCCCATAGGAGGTAGGGCGCGTGGCCTCCGGCCCCAGCGAACCGCCACGGCGACCGCCGGAAGACGACGAACCTCGTCCCGAGGGCGCCTCTGAACCGCATTCCTCCGAAGAACCGAGGATCAGCCATTCGCCGCCGGGTCCCACCGACGATCGCACCAGGGGTTTACCGCTGAGCTCACCCTGGGGCATGCCGCCGTTCGCCGCGCCCATCCCGGACGACGAGCCGCAGGAGCCGCCCAAGGGGCGCCGGCCGTACAGCTCGCCGACGGCCGAGCCCGAGGTCGAGCCGCGCCGCCGCCCCCGCCGCGTCGTCAACCGCCCGGACAAGCTCGTCGCGGGCACCCCGCTCCATCCGCCGCGGGAGGCGCCCGAACGGTCCGAGCCGGACGCGGAGCCCGCCCCCGAGCGGTCGTCCCGGCCCGCGCCGCCGTACCGGCTGGTGTATCCCGTCCCGGAACGCGCCGAGGCCGCCGCGCCCGCGGAGGAGCCGACGGAGTACGACGAGACCCCCGAGACCCCCGAGGTTCCAGAGGTCCCCGAGGCCCCGGAGCAGGACGGCGAGCCCGAGGTGCGGCGCGTCGGACGCCCGCCGGCGGGCCGCCCCACGAGGCCGGACCTCCTCGTCGCCACCGACGGGGCGCGCCAGGGGTCGAGCGGCCGGCACCACAGAGGCCCGGCACCCTCCGCCGTGCGCAGGTCCAGCCCCGTACGCCGCCGCAACAGGTCCACCCCCGTCGCCCTGACCCTGGCCGTGGCGATCCTGGTGGCCGCCGGCGTGCTCGTGTGGCAGTGGACCTCGGACGAGGCCCCCGGGCTGCGGCTGGAGGCGGGCACGGGGCGCTCGGGGGACGAGCTGTTCACCGTGCCGGCCGCGGGAGAGGGCGCCAACCAGAAGCTCAACGACATGACGTCCGTGGGCCGCGCGGTCGTGGCGGTCGGCAGCGACACGACGAGCCCGACCCCGCGCCCGCTCTTCCTGTTCTCGCCGGACGGCGGCAAAACCTGGCAGCTCGGCCAGGTGAACGGCGCCTCCACCCCCACGGTCCAGCGGGTCGTCGGCGGCGGCGGGCGCTGGCTGGCCAGCGGCGGCGACGGCGTGTCCGGCGAACGCGGCCTGTGGACCAGCACCGACGGGTTCAGCTGGACGGCCGTGGAGGCGGCGGGCCTGGCCGCGTTCAGGGCCGGTGACCAGATCAACGACATCGCCAGGACCGCCTCCGGTTTCGTGGCCGTGGGACGCACGACGGGAGACGACGGCGGTTCGGGCCCCGCGGCCTGGCGCTCCGCCGACGGCCGGACCTGGGAGCGGGTGGAGACCCGGGAACTGGAGGTACGCGAGATCAGGGCGGTGGTCGCCAAGGGCGACACGGTCGTCGCCATCGGAGACCCCGCGGTCGGCGAGGGATCGCGGGTGCTCCGATCGGCGGACGGCGGGCGGGACTGGCAGGCGACCGCGTTCCAGCTGCCCGAGGTCGCGCCGCACACCGGGATGGTGGCCGTGTCGCCCAAGAGGTTCGTGCTGGTGCCGACGCGCTTCCCCACGTTCACCGGTGACCTGCGCGTCTACTGCTCGCCGACCGGGGCGCAGTGGTCGCAGTGCGGCTCCATCGGCGGCCTGAGCGGCGAGAGCACGGGCGTGGAGACGTTGATCTCCTACCCGTCGGGCATCGCGGCGATCACGCAGGCCGGCCTGGGCCGCTACTCGGTGCTGACCAGCACCGACGGGCGCTCGTGGAGCAAGCGGACCGACCTCGGCAACCTGCCGGGCGCGACGCTGCGCGGGTTCACGATCGCCGACGGCGGCACCCTGTTCGCCGGTGGCGACCAGGCGGTGTCCGACGTCGACAACCAGCTCGTGCTCATGGCCGCGCCCCCGCGCGACGGCGCCTCACGCGTCCAGCTCGGCCAGGTCGAGGGCCTGACCAGGATCGCCCGCGAGACCAACGCGCTGGCGAGCTTCGCCGGCCGGTACGTCGCCGTCGGCTCGGCCTCCGGCGACGCGGGCCTGTGGACGATCAGGGACTGGGTGAGCTGGAAGTCCATGAGCCTCGGCGGCCCGGGCAAGCAGACGCTGGAGGACGTGGCGCACGGCAGCCGCGGCTGGCTGGCCGTCGGCTCTACCGAGACGAACGTGGCCCTCACCGACCCGCTCCTCGTCACCTCCGCCGACGGGGAGAGCTGGAAGAAGGTGAACGTCACCGGCGACCTGGCCCGCGACCCGAACGCCCCCTCCCTGGAGACCCACGTCGTGACGGCCGGCAAGGAGGGCTACGTGCTGGCCGGCGAGGCCAAGGACCAGATGGGCGCGACGAGCGCCGCCATGTGGTTCACCCCCGATCTGCGCAAGTTCACCAGGTCGAAGAAGCTGCCGCAGGGCGGCTCCGGGGTGCGGATCTACGACGCCGTCGCCACCGGGGACGGCGGCTACGTGGCCGTGGGCGGCTCGGGCGGGGCCGACCAGGAGAGCAGCGTGGTCTGGCACTCCTCGGACGGCGTGAACTGGAGCGCGCGCAAGCGCGTGGTCCCGCCGGACGCCACGTCGGCCGGGCTACGACGGGTCACGACTTATCAGGACAAGCTGGTGGCCGTCGGCACGGCCGTGTCGGGAGGTTCGCGGCGCGCCTTCGCGGCGGTCTCGGACGACGACGGCTCGACCTGGCAGACAGCCTGGCTGCCCGCGGACCAGGCGGCGGCGGTGTACGACCTGGCCGCAGCGGACGAGGGGCTGGTGGCCGTGGGCTGGCACGGCGTGCCGGGAGAGGGCGACAGCGCGGCCTGGACCTCGCAGGACGGCCTGTCGTGGAACCGCATGGCGCTGACCAAGGACCGGCTGGCCGGGCAGGGGGCGCAGTGGCTGACGGCGGTGGCCGTGTCGGGGTCGGAGGTCGTGGCGCTCGGGCGGTCCACCACGTACAACGCCGACCACCTGATCCTCTGGACCTCCAGCCTCACCTCGAACCGGTAGGACCGAGCGGTGCCACTTCAGGCGCCGCTCCAGCCGGGACCGGGCGGATGGGCCGGGCGGATGGGGCCGTGTCAGCGGGGCAGCACGCCCCAGTCGGTCAGCGACTCCAGGAGGCCGGCGGTGAGCGGCAGCCGCGCCAGCTCGTCCGTGCCGCACCAGCGCACGTCGTCGGCGTCGTCCCCGGCCACGGGCACGCCTCCCGTCACGGTGGCGAGGTAGTCGCGGATCACGTACGTGGCCCCGCCGAGGCCGGGGCGGTCCACCGTGCCCGCCAGGCGGCCCACCTCCACGCGCAGCCCGGTCTCCTCCAGCACCTCGCGCCGCACGCCGTCGGCGTCCGTCTCCCCGGCCTCCAGGCGGCCACCGGGGAGAGACCACAGCCCCATGCCCGGCGGACGTCCCCGCTTGATAAGGAGCAACCGATCAGAGGAGTCGAAAATAATCGCGCCGACACAATTTACGCGCACATGACCAAGATTACGACGGGACAACGGGAAGCGGCCTTGACGGGCCGGTGCCGGAGAAAGCACCGTGGGTAGTTGTGAGAGCGGCTCCTACCTGTCCACGGTGCTTTGGCCCGCTTCACGGGCCGAGTGCGTGGTCGAGCGCCTACCGATGCGACGCGCACGGTGATGTCCTGCCCTACCAGCCTCCGTGGCCGCCGACCGGTACGGCGCTGGAGGCCATCCGGAAGAGCGCCGTGGTGCCCGTGTGGCTGCCATGGCCGTTGCCCGCCGGCTGGCTGGTGACCGGCTTCGGGGAGGTCGGTGACGAGCGCACCGGCGCCCGGGCCAGCGTGGTCGCGCTGACGGGGCCGTCGCTGACGGAAGGCCCCGCCGACCTGCTCGTCATCGCGGAGGAGCCGGGCATCGGGCTCGGCGCGGCGTTCGCCGGGCTGGACGGCCCCGACCCGGGCGAGGGGTTCGACTCGGGGCCGCCGAACGCCAAGATCGGCGTGCTCGGGCATCCCACCGCGCTGTGGTGCGTGGACGGCGCCGACGACCGGGCCGTCTACGCGGGCGAGGCGCTCGGCAACTGGCTGTGGGCCATCGCGTGGCCGGCCGACGCCGGCTGCATGATCGCGCTCGCCGAGCTGTCGTTGCTCGATGTCCGCGATCACGAGCTGGACGTGCCGTTCGGTGCGTTCTCGCCCCGGCTCGAGGATTAGGCGCGCTTTCACGCTCCTGATTCGCGCTCTGATGCAGACGGGCTAGAGTTCGGAGGCGTGACAGCGCGTATCGAGCGAGTGGTGACCGAGGGCGTCGTCGACATCGACGGCACCGAGCACAAGGTCGAGAACAACACCTGGATCATCGGTGACGACGACGAAGTCATCGTCATCGACGCGGCGCGTGACGCCGAGAAGATCCTTGAGCAGGTGGGCGAGCGGGAAGTGCTGGCCGTCATCTGCACGGCGGGGCTGCCCGACCACGTCTCCGCGGCCATCGAGGTGGCCAGCCGGGACGAGGCCGTGGTCGCCCTGCACCCCAAGGACAAGCCGCTGTGGCGGGAGACCTGGCGGGAGACCTGGCCCGACATCGACATGGAGGACGACGGCATCTTCGGTGTGGCCGACGTCCAGCTCGACGTCATGGAGACGCCCGGCATCTCACCCGGCGGAGTGTCGCTCTACTGCGAGGGGCTCGGGGCCGTCTTCACCGGCAAGGCCCTGCAGGCCGACGGGCCCGGCAAGCTGGGCGGCGAATACCCCGCCCTGCCCGACCAGCTGACCTCGATCGGCGGGCGGCTGTTCACGCTGCCGGCCGAGACGCGGGTGCTGGCCGCCCACGGCGACGAGGTCACGATCGGCGACCTCGAGCCGCACTTCGACGACTGGGTGTCGGGCTCGCTGACCCGTACGGAAAGCGCCGATGACGGCCCCCTGACCGACGGGACCAAGCTCTCCGGGATCAAGCTCGACCCCGACGACGAGTGACGCTCAGGAGCGCCTTCACGAGGTGGAGGCCATGAGCGCGGCTCAGGGGCAGCTTCCGCTGGACGGGATGCCGCGGCGGCTCTACTCCTGCACGCCGTCGCGGTTGAACGCGTGGCTCGACTGCCGCCGCCGCTACCGGTTCAGCTACCTGGACCGGCCGCAGCCGTCCAAGGGCCCCGCGTGGGCGCACAACAGCGTCGGGGCGAGCGTGCACAACGCGCTGGCGGGGTGGTGGCGGGAGCCGTACGACCGCAGGACCCCGCTGACCGCCGCCATCCTGATCACGAACGGGTGGATCGCCGAGGGGTTCAGGGACGTCGAGCAGTCGGCCCACTGGCTGGGCCGGGCCCGCGACCTCGTCTCCGGATACGTCGCGACCTTAGATCCGAGCGACGATCCGGTGGGCGTCGAGCGCACGGTCGCGACCCGTACCAAGGTCATGGCCCTCTCCGGCCGCATCGACCGGCTCGACCGGCGCGGTGACGAGCTGGTCGTGGTCGACTACAAGACCGGCCGCCGGCCGCTCACCGAGGACGACGCCCGCTCGTCCCTCGCCCTGGCCGTGTACGCGGTCGCGGCCTCCACGATGATGCGCACGCCCTGCCGTACGGTCGAGCTCCACCACCTGCCGACCGGCGAGATCCTGGAGTGGCGGCACACCGAGGAGTCGCTGGCCCGCCACATCGGGCGCGCCGAGGACGTCGCCACGGAGGCGTCGGCGGCCGACGAGCGCTACCGCGCGCTCGTGCCCGCGCCCGCCAAAAAGGGTTCCGCCGCCTCGCGCACCGCTTCGGGAGAGCGGCCGTCCGTCGGACCGGCGGCGGTGCCGGACGAGATTGACGAGCTGTTCGCGCCGAGCCCCGGCCCGATCTGCTCCTGGTGCGACTTCCGCCGCCACTGCCCGGAGGGCCGGTCGGCGGCCCCCGACCGCAACGCCTGGGACGGCCTCGCCGAGTGACCCGCCTGCCGGGGCGAGCGGCGGAGGGGACCGCTCGCCTCGGCTGATGGCTTTTGCCGAGGGATGCCCAGTTTCCCGCAGAGAACAGTGGTAATGACGGGAAAGTGGCACCTATCGGGCGGTTACCCGCGGCAGTGGCGCTGGGCACACTCTTCAACCCCCTGAACTCGTCCATGATCGCCGTGGCCCTGGCCAGCATCGAGGCCGAGTTCCACGTGGGCATCGCGGCCGTGACGTGGCTGGCCGCCGGGTTCTACCTGGCCGGCATCCTCGTTCCGCCCGTGATGGGCACGCTGGCCGACAGGCTGGGCCCGCGGCTGGTGTTCTGCGCCGGGCTGGTGACGATGGCCGTCACGGGCGTGCTGGCCGCGCTGGCCCCCTCGTACCCGGCGCTGGTCGGGATCAGGCTGCTGCAGGCGTTCGGGAGCTGCGCGACGATGCCCGCCGGGATGGCGATCGTCCAGGCCGTGATGCCGGGCGAGGACGGGAGACCGCCGCCGCGCGTGATCGCGACGATCTCCATGGTGCTCACCGCCAGCGCCGCCGCCGGTCCGGTGCTCGGCGGGTTCCTGGTCTCGTTGTGGGGCTGGCGGGCGATCTTCCTGGTCAACGTCCCACTCGCGGCGATCGCGCTCACCGCGGCGCTGCGCTGGCTGCCCAAGGTCCGCGTGGACGGCGCCCAACACGCCCTGCTGCCCCGGCTGAGGCCCGGGCTGCTGGCCACGTGCGGCCAGTTCGCCCTGGTCAACGTGGTATTCTACTCGGCGTTCTTCGTGGTGCCGCTGTGGGCGCAGCGCTCGGCGGGACTGCCCGCCCACATCGCCGGCCTGCTGGTGCTCCCCATGGCCGGGCTGGCGATCGTCATGACGCCGGTCGCGGTGGCGCTGGCCGCGCGGGCGGGGATGCGGACCGTGCTGGTGGCCAGCGCGGCGCTGCTGCTCGCCGGCTCCTGCCTGGTCCCCGCCGTCGGCCCCGTCTGGCTGGTGCTGGTGGCGGCGGGGCTGCTGGGGGTGGCGTCGGCGCTCAGCCAGTTCGGGCTCAACTCGCTGGTCTTCGTGCACGCAGACAGGAGCGAGACCGGGGTCGCCGTCGGGTTCTTCCAGTCGTCCAGGTACGTGGGCGCCGCGACCGCGTCTACCCTGCTCGGCGTGCTGTTCGACGGCGGGGGCATGGGCCGCAGCGGATGGACGATGGCCGCCGTGTCGGCGGTCGTGCTGGTGGGCGGCACGCTCCTGCCGGTCAGGCGGCCGGCTCCGGCGGCCACCGGCGGGGATCGGTCAGGCCCTTGAGCCCCTTGCTCACGTCGTACCCGGCCGCGCCGAGACGCTCCCTGGCGGCCCGCAGCATCTCCCTCGTGGCCGGCATGAACGCGTGGTCGTGCACCGGCTCCGGCAGCGAGTTCATCCCCAGCCTGAACGCCCTCAGCGCGGCCGTGACCGTCGAGCGCGGCACCTCCGGCAGCGCCCCGTACATCCGCCTGGCCCAGTCAGGCAGCGTGTAGTAGCACAGCGCGCCGAACGGGAAGTAGGCGGGCTTGCCCGCCGACAGGAGCCTGAGCTCGTGCGGCAGCCTCGGCCACATCAGGAAGCGCACGGCCGAGGCCGCCTTCTCCGTGACGCGCAGGCCGGCGCGCGCCTGCTTGAAGTAGGCGTCCATCTCCGCGCACGAGCCGGGCACGTCCTCGGGGTGCAGGCCCACGTACGCGGCGCTCTTGCGCTGCTCGCAGAGGTAGCGGTCGGCCTGGCGCTCGGTGAGGCCCAGCCCGCCGCGCCTGGCCACCTCCAGGTACGACGACACCTCCGCGCAGTGCACCCACAGCAGCAGCTCGGGATCGTCCACCCGATGGGTCCGGCCGGTGTCGGGATCGTGGATGCGCAGCGCCTTGTGGATGCCGCGCACCCGCCTGCCGATCTCGTCGGCCTGCTCCGGGCTGCCGAACGTCACCCGCCCCACGAAGTCCGCCGTGCGGCGCAGCCGCCCGAACGGGTCCTCCTGGAAGTTGGAGTTCTGCCAGACACCGCGCATGGCCAGCGGGTGCAGCGCCTGCAGCATGAGACCGCGTACGCCACCCACCCACATCGACCGGTCGAGATGCACCTGCCACGTCGCGCTCTGCGGTGGCTGCGCGACGATGTCCTCGATGTTCGCCATAGTAAGTAAAGAATTACATGGCATTGGACCTGGTGTCCAAATAGTGTTTCTCGGCCGAGTTCCAGAACCTCACCAGCGCCGCCGCCGTCGTCTCCGGCGCCTCGACGGCGGGCGAGTGGACGGCGCCGGGCACGACCACGGACTCGGCCCCGAGCCTGGCCGCCATCTCCGACTGCGCCTCGGGCGGCCACCCGTCGTCGTGTTCGCCGTACAGCACCAGCGTGGGCACCTCGACCTGGCGCAGCTCGTCGGTGCGGTCGTGCATGCTCAGCACCTGCTCGGCCATGCAGGCCAGCGCGGTCGGAGAGTTGGTGAGCAGGCGCTTGCGCAGGAACGCCAGGATCTCGTCGGACACGTCGTTGGACAGCGCCTCGGGCTCCAGCCGGTGGTGCCACACGTGCTCCAGGCCGAACGCCTGGACCTCTTCCATGATCTTGCGGCCGTTGACCGCCCGCTTGCCCTCGATGCCCGAGGGCCCGGACCCCATCAGCGTGAACGACGCGAACCTCGTGCGCCCGTCGATCACCGCCTCCCTGGCCACCAGGCCGCCGAAGGAGTGGCCCACCAGGTGAACGGGGTCGCCGCCGCCGATGATCTGGGCGAGCGCGTCGACGTCGGCGCCGAGCGCGGGGCAGGTGTAGGCGGCGGGGTCGTCGGGGCCCGGCGTCTCGTACTGGCCGCGCAGATCGACGGCGATCACCCTGCGTCCCGAGTGGGCCAGGGTCATCAGCACCGCGAGGAAGTCCTCCTTGCTGCCTGTCAGGCCGGGGACCAGGAGGGCGGGCCAGCGCTCAATCACACCACTGACCGGGAGGGCCTCCAGGACCGCGAACGTGCCCTGTGGCGTTTCGATCTTCTGTGGTGCGACGCCAGGAGGCAGATCGAGGAATCGCGGCGTACTCACGTGGGGCAACAATACCCAGAGGTCAGCGGCTCGACACCGTCATGGGCATCACGCAGGGCAAATGCGGCTCCTCGCCGGAAGCCCCCCGGACGCGCCCAGAGCGCCTCAGGAGGGCCCGCGGGCCCTTACCCAGAAGGCGCGCACCCGATGCGGGTACGCGCCTCCCAGGCGGTGCTCAGACGGCGCTCAGCCCGTGCGGCGGCGGTTGCCGCCCCCGCCACGGGGCTGGCGGCGCTGCTGCTTGCGCTCCGTGGCCGCCGACGGGGCGATGTCGTCGTCGTCCGAAGCCAGGTCGGGCGACTGGAAGATCACCGTGAACGGGTTCGGCGGGACGATCCGCTCCGGCTCCGTGCGCACCGGCGGAGGCGGCGTCGAGAGGAAGCTCGGCGCCGGCTCGCTGACCGGAGGAGCGGGCGGGGCCTCGGCGACCGGCACCGGGTCGGCGGCGCGGCGGGAGCGGGTGCTCTTCGCCGGCGCCTCCTCGACGGTGTCGGCCTCAGGGGCCGCCGTGACGGCGGCGGCCCGCCGCGACCGGGTGGCCTTGACGGGTGCCTCGGGGGCCTCGGCGAGCGCCTGCTTCGACCGGACGGCCTTGACGGGTGCCTCGGGGGCCTCGGCGAGCGCCTGCTCGATGGCAGACGAAGCCGCCCCCCTCCGCGTACGCGTCCGCTTCGGCTCGGCGGCCGCCTCGATCTCGTCCGTCGAGAAGATCGCGGGAGTCTCCTCCGTCTTGGCATCCACGAGCTCGACCTCCTGAGTCTCGACGGCTGCGGTCTCAGCCAGCTCCTTGCCGCCACGGGTGCGGCGGCGCTGGCGCGGCGTACGGGCAGGGCGCTCTTCGCGGCGCTCTTCGCGCTCGTCGCGGCGACGGCCGCCACGAACACGTGCCCTGCCGGTCTCCCCGAGATCCTCGAGGCGCTCCGCGGACAGCCCCGCACGCGATCGGCTCGCGTGCGGCAGGACGCCCTTGGTGCCCTCGGGGATGTTCAGCTCGGAGTAGACGTGAGGCGAGGTGGAGTAGGTCTCCTCGGGATCGGCGAAGTCGAGCCCGAGCATCTGGTTGATCATCTTCCAGCGGGTCAGCTCCTCCCACTCCACGAACGTGACCGAGATGCCCGTGCGCCCGGCCCGGCCGGTGCGGCCGATGCGGTGCACGTACGTCTTGTCGTCCGTGGGGCAGTCGTAGTTGACCACGTGGGTGACGTCGTCGATGTCGATGCCGCGGGCCGCCACGTCGGTGGCCACCAGCACGTCGATCTTGCCGTTGCGGAACGCGCGCAGGGCCTGCTCGCGCTGGCCCTGGCCGAGGTCGCCGTGCACGGCCGCGACGGCGAAGCCGCGCGTGTCGAGCTGTTCGGCGACCATGTCGCAGGCCCGCTTGGTCTCGCAGAAGACCATCGTGAGCCCGCGGCCCTCGGCCTGCAGCAGCCGGCCGACGATCTCGATCTTGTCCATGCGGTGCGCGCGCCACACGAGCTGGCGGACCTGCGGCGTGGTCTCTCCCTCGCCGCTCTCGTGCTCGGCGCGTACGTGCGTCGGACGGTTGAGGTACTTACGGGACAGCGTGACGATCTCACCCGGCATGGTCGCCGAGAACAGCATCGTCTGCCGCTGTCCGGGGATCAGGTTGAAGATCCGCTCTACGTCGGGCAGGAAGCCCAGGTCGAGCATGCGGTCGGCCTCGTCGAGCACCAGGGTCGTGACCTGGCTCAGGTCGAGGTGCTTCTGCTTGACCAGGTCGAGCAGGCGGCCGGGGGTGCCGACGATGACGTCGACCCCGGCCTTGAGCGCCTCGATCTGCGGCTCGTACGCGCGCCCGCCGTAAACGGTCAGAACCCGGGATCCGAGCTTGCCGGCGGCGGTGACGAGGTCTTCGCTGACCTGCGTGGCCAGCTCGCGGGTCGGTACGACGACGAGCCCGCGGGGCTTCTTGCGGTTCTTGCGCGGCTTGCCGATGCTCTGGAGCATGGCGATGCCGAACGCGTAGGTCTTGCCCGTGCCGGTGCGCGCCTGGCCGATAAGGTCCTGGCCGCTCAGGGCAAGCGGGAGAGCCATCTCTTGGATGGGGAACGGTGTGACGATGCCCTCGGTCTCGAGGGCATCGGCGATCTCAGGTGTGACTCCGAGGTCTCGGAAAGTCGTCAGCGTGGCCTGCCTCAGTTCTCAAATGAAGGCGGGCCTGCCGGGACCGACGGGCATGAAACAGCCCCCGTTACGTGGGTCCTCGCGGTAGAGCCAGCCCTCTCGCGTCATCAGCGACCGCGCACCCGGAAGTGGGGGTATTCGGGAGAAACCCCCGAATTTACACAGTGCGGTCGCACTTTCACAGAGCAGTGTACTCGATACCACAACGCTGGCCGAGCTTACGTATGTTCCCGAAGATTCACGGAAGTACGCTGCCACTCATGAAGGAGTCTCCAGGAGTCGTCGATCTGCTCGGGGTGCTCGCCTACGCCGAGCTTAGTGCGTACGCGCGGATGACCGAGGACGCCGCCACGCTGGCGCCCTCGCTGGCCGACCGCGCGGCGCTGAGCGAGCTGGCCGTGACCGAGTACGCCCATTTCCGCCTGCTGCGTGACCGCCTGGCCGAGTTCGGGGCCGATCCCGACGAGGCGATGTCGCCGTTCGTCGGCGCGCTCGACGCCTGGCACACGCAGACCAGGCCGGCCGACTGGCTGCAGGCGCTGGTCAAGACGTACGTCGGGGACGGGATCGCGCTCGACTTCTACCGGGAGGCGGCCAGGCACCTCGATCCCTCGATCGCCAAGCTGGTGGACGAGGTGCTGGTGGACGAGGGGCGCTCGCAGTTCGCGGTCGAGCGGGTCAGGGCCGGGATCGAGGCGTCGCCCGCGGTCGCCGGACGGCTGGCGCTGTGGGCGCGCCGGCTCGTTGGCGAGGCGCTGAGCCAGGGGCAGCAGGTCGCCTCGGCACGGCCCGAGCTGGCGCTGTTGCTGGTGTCGGGGGAGGGTGCCGCCGATATTTCCCGACTTTTCGCGACGTTGACGGAGGCCCACAACAAACGCATGGCCGCCCTGGGCCTCTGACCATCCCCGAACATGGCAACCACCGGGACGGCGATGGTTGCCATGCGGGCCACGGCCAGCGTTGCGCCATCCCGGCCGCTCCACCGGCGCCGAGGTGGGTGTGAGGGCTCGTGTCGCGCCACCCCGGCCGCTCCGGTGGCGCCGAGGTGGCTGTGGGGCCGTTGCGCCGCTCCCCGCACGCCTTCTCGCCGACGCAGCGCTGAGGGCGTGCTTTTGGGGTGGCCGTTGGGTGCGCACCGCCCCGCGAGCCCGGGGCGATCGGGCGCGGTCGCCATGCGCCGACCTCTCGCAGCCGCATCGCCCCACGGGTGCGGGGCGATCGCCGGGGGTGGTGGCAAGCCCTGGGAGGGGTACGGCCGGGTGAGCCGTACCCCCAGGTCAGGAAACTCCTAGAGGGTGCCGCCGAACCCGACGGGCCGGGCCTGGTCCTCACCGATCTCAACGAAACCGATCGAGGCCACCGGCACCACCACCCGCCTGCCCTTCAGGTCGGTCAGGGCGAACACGCCACGCTCGACCGACAACGCGTTCCTGATCTCCTCTTCGACCTGCTCAGCGGAGAGTTCGGTCTCGACAACGATTTCGCGGTGTACAGAGCGTACGCCGATCTTGACTTCCATCGTGGCTCCCTAGTCGACGGGTTGGCTCACTCCCATCGTGGCGGCTCGAAGCCGGGAAGGGGCCAATGATCGCGCCCAGCGAACGGGTTATGCCGTACGCGGAAAACCGCTGATGCCGCGCCAGGCCAGCCGGGCCATGAGTTGTTCGGCCGCGTCCTTCGGGATCGAGCCGTGCTGGGTCACCCAGTAGCGGGCGCTCACCTCGGCCATGCCGACCAGCCCCACGCCGAGCAGGTGAGCCTCGTCGCTGGTGCAGCCGGTGTCCTCCTGGATGAGCACGGAGACCATCTCCGCGCACTCCTGCAGCGAGCGTTCCACGCGCTGCCGCACCGGCGCGACGTTGCGCAGGTCGGACTCGAACACCAGCCGGAACGCCTCGCCCTGCGTCGAGACGAAGTCGAAGAACGCGCTGAACGTGGCCTGCACGCGGAGTTTGTTCTCGTGGGTGGAGGCCAGCGCCTCCCGGCAGCGGTTGACCATGTCGTCGACGTGGAGGTCGAGCAGCGCCAGATAGAGCTCGAGCTTGCCGGGGAAGTGCTGGTAGAGCACCGGCTTGCTGACCCCCGCACGATCGGCGATCTCGTCCATGGCGGCCGCGTGATAGCCGTTCTCCACGAACACTTCCTGCGCGGCGCTCAGGAGCTGCCGGCGGCGGGCGAGTCGGGGCAGCCGGGTGCCCCGGGGCTTCGCGTCCGGGGTTGCGGTCACGCGGGTCTCCATAGGTCTCTCAGCGGGCTGTGCGGACATCCTACGTGCGGGCAGAGCAGATGTTCATTGCCTTGCTCCGCTCCCCAGTCCGGGCAACGGCGCTCCTCAGCGCCACGAGGCGGGCTCGGTCGCCGCGGAGCCGTACTCAGCGATATTCGTCGTCGTCGAGATCCACCACGCGGTCCTGATCGGCCGCGTCGGCGGGGTCGACGTCGAGCGGCAGCTCGCGGCGCTGCCTGCCGGCGCTCTGGCGGATCTCGAAATGCTGCTCCGCGGCGTCTGCCTCGGGCGTCTCGATCGACAGCTCTGCCTCGTCCTGGTCGTAGGAGAGCTCGTCCCCGCGTGTGTCCATCTCCGACATCTTCTGGTCCCCCTCTTGGTGTGGACGGCACCAGCCTACGCCCGGCCGAAAAGGTCGCCGCGTTTCTCCACTCTGGCGAGTACGTCGGCCGCCGTGAACACCAGCTCCTCAGGCCGTTCGCAGCCCTCGACCTCCGTCCACCTCAGCGGTGTCGAGACGGTCGGCAGCTCCCTGGCCCGCAGCGAGTAGGGCGCCACGGTGGTCTTGGCCGGGTTGTTCTGGCTCCAGTCGATGAACACCTTGCCGGGCCTGGCCTTCTTCGTCATCACGCTGACGACCTGCCGGGGGTGCTCCTTCTCGAGGAACTGGGCCAGCCTCTTGGCGTACGCGGAGGGCTCCTCGCGGCCGTCCCAGTCCGCGTACAGCTGCATGCCCTTGTTCCCGCTGGTCTTCGGCAGGGCGGTGAGCCCGTCGGCCGCCAGCACCTCGCGCAGCATGAGGGCCACCCGGCAGCACTCCACGATGGTCGCGGGCGGGCCGGGATCGAGGTCGAACACGAGCGTGTCGGGCGGCAGCGCCTCGCCGTCCTCGTCGACGCGCCACTGGGGCACGTGCAGCTCGAGCGCGGCCAGGTTGGCGTAGTAGACGAGCGTGGGCAGGTCCTCGATGACGGCGAAGTCGATGGCCTCGCGGTTCTTGGTGCTGCCGGGGACGGGGAGCTTGACCCGCCTGACCCAGTCCGGGGTGTGGTCGGGGGCGTTCTTCTCGAAGAAGGACTGGCCGCCGACGCCGTTCGGGTAGCGCTTGACGGTCAGGGGCCTGCCCCGGAGGTGGGGGAGGAGCACGGGGGCCACGCGGCTGTAGTAGTCGATGACCTCGGCCTTGGTGAAGCCGTACTCGGGGTAGAGGACCTTGTCCAGGTTGCTCAGCGTCAGCGCTCGCCCGTCGACCTTTACCGGCACCTTCGCCGGGCTGTTCACAGCGTCACCTCCGGGGGGAGCTTGTCGGGGCGCAGGCCACGCCACACGGGGTGGCGCAGCCGCTGCTCGTCGGTCCACATCGTGTAGGCCACCTCCCCGACCAGATCCGGCCTAACCCACCGATTTCGCCACGGAACCGCGTTGCTGAACGGGCTGTGCGGGATCTCCAGCGGCCGCATCCGCCGGTGGAGCTCGTCGAGCACGGTGTCGGTGAACCCGGTCCCGACGTGCCCCACGTACGCGAGCCCACGATCGGTGAACATCCCCATCACCAGCGAGCCGATCCCGCCCGCCCGGCGCCCCTTGCCGGGCTTCCAGCCGCCGATCACGACCTCTCTGGTACGCAGGTGCTTCACCTTGATCCACCACGGGGACCGGGTACCCGGCCGGTAGGGGGAGTCCAGCCGCTTGGCGACCACACCCTCCAGGCCCTGCTCGGAGGTGGCCGTGAGCAGGTCGGAGTCGCCGGGGAAGTACGGGGGCGCGCCGACGTCCAGCTCGTCGAGCAGTGCCCGCCGGTCGCGGTAGGGCAGGTCGAACATCGGCGTGCCGTCGAGATAGAGCAGGTCGAACGGCATGTACGTGATGGGATACAGCTCCAGCATGACCGGCTCGGGATCGGTCAGGTGCATCCTGTGCTGCAACCGCTCGAAGCTGGGCCTGCCGCGCTTGTCGAGCGCGACGACCTCGCCGTCGATGATCGCGTTCTTGATCCCGAAACCGGATATTTCCGGATACCTCCGCGTGTATTCGACCCCGTGCCGCCCCGTCACCCTCAGTCCGCCGTCAAGATGGACGACGGCGCGGATGCCGTCCCACTTGACCTCCAGTCCGTACCTCTCGCGATCAGGGGGTAGTTCCCCAGGTACGGCCAGCATCGGTTCGACGGGGTATGGCATTGGTTGCCCCATGACGGGTATGTGCCCATTGGCGAATGATTGAGAGCTGAGGAGTGACCATGCGCAGCATCTGGAAGGGTGCGATCTCCTTTGGCCTGGTCACGATACCCGTCAAGCTCTACTCCGCCACCGAGCAGAAGGACGTGACGTTCCACCAGGTCCATCGCGAGGACGGCGGCCGGATCCGCTACAAGCGCGTGTGCACGCAGGACGGCGAAGAGGTGCCGTACTCCGACATCGCCAAAGGCTACGAACTGCCGACGGGCGAGATCGTCGTGCTCACCGACGAGGACTTCGAGGATCTGCCGCTGAGCACGTCCCGCAGGATCGACGTCCTCCAGTTCGCCCCGGCCGAGCAGATCGACCCGATCTACTTCGCCAAGTCGTACTACCTGGAGCCCGACGCGCAGGGGGCGAAGCCGTACGTGCTGCTGCGCAACGCCCTGGAGAGCTCGGGCCAGGTGGCGGTGGTCAAGGTGGCGCTGCGCCAGCGCGAGTCCCTGGCCACGCTGCGGGTACGGGACGGCGTCTTCGTCCTGGAGACCATGCTCTGGCCCGACGAGATCCGCACGCCGGACTTCGGCTTCCTCGAGGAGGACATCGAGGTACGGCCTCAGGAGCTCCAGATGGCCGAGTCCCTGATCAGCACCATGGAGTCGGACTTCGACCCGAGCGAGTACCACGACACGTACCGCGAGGCGCTGCAGCAGGTGATCGAGGCGAAGGTGGCGGGCAAGGAGGTCATCCCGGCCCGCGAGGAAGAGGAAGCCGGACCGGCGGTCGACCTCATGGCCGCGCTGCGCGCCAGCGTGGAGGCCGCGAAGCGGGAGCGGGAGGGCGGGGCCGCCAAGCCCAAGAAGGCCGCCGCCAAGTCCAAGGACGAGGAGAAGGCTCCCGCCAAGCGCAAGCCTCGCAAGACGGCCTGAACACTTTCAGAACCTCTCTCAGCGGTTCCGCATGCCTCCCTAAGGGAGGCGCTCCACGGCCTCGCCGACGCTTCTCGCGTTGAGCCTCTGGCCGCCTTTCTCAGGCATTCACCCCACCGCGAGGTGGGGTTCTCCGTGCTGCCCTCGGGGCCTCTTCGACGCGATCACCGAATAGGACATATCCGGATAAGTCGTCTCATTTCGCTCTATAAATCTTTAATGCAAGCAATAAGATTGTTAATGCATAGCAAAACCGGCTAGGTGCCGTTTGTTGGGCTGCTGTCTGGAAATGACACATCATGGATGGCTCTTCGGCAGGCGTCCAAGACCTCTTTCCGGGATAACCGGAAATGTCGAGAACGGGGCAATCGATCCTTTAGGGGGAAAACGCAATGCCCAAGCTCAAGACTGTTTTCGCGGGTCTCGCCGTCAGCACGGCGCTGACCGGTGGCGTGGTAGCCGCGGGCGCGGCCACGACCTCGGCCAGCGCCGGCGCCGCCGCTCAGGTCAAGTCCGCCGCCTCCGTCCTCGCCAATGGCTGCGGCGGCGGGGGCTGGCGCCGCTGCGGCTGGGGCGGCGGCGGCTGGGGCGGCGGCTGGGGCTGGCGTCGTCACCACCAGAACAGCCGCGTACGGGTCAACGTCCACAACCGGAACATCAACATCAACCGGTTCGAGCGCGAGCGCGAGCGCGAGCACCACCACCACAACAACGGCGACAACTGGTCATAGCCGTGTGCTGACGGCGTGGGGATGACCGCGTTCTCGTGGTTGGGGGATTTCCCCGCGCCTCCACGGCGGCCTTTCGACAAGGGCTCCCCAGACCTTAGGGCTGGGGAGCCCTGCTGTGTCCGGATCTATGTGAGGTGCGGCGTTTGCGCAGAATCATGGGGATGTCTGTGGTGGGCCAAATGACGGCAATTCCAGTTTGCTTGCTGTTTCAGCCGGAAATATGCATGATGCGGATGATTCGTTAAGGATCATCCGGGGCGTTTCCTAGTCGATCGGGTTTTTGGGGATTGGCCGGGAACGTGAGGAACGGGGCAATCGAACCTGTAGGGGGAAAACGCAATGCCCAAGCTCAAAAGTGTTATGGCCGGCCTCGCCCTGAGCACGGCCTTCTCCGGCGGCGTGGTCGGCGTGGGCGCGGCCATGTCCGCGGCCGACGCGGCGACCCAGGTCGGCACCGCCACCTCCGTCCTGGCCAGGGGCTGCGGCGGCGGCGGGGGCTGGGGCCGCTGTGGCTGGGGCGGCGGCTGGGGCGGCGGACGCTGGGCCAACTGGCGCCACCACCGCATGCCCCGCATCAAGATCATCATCATCAACACGAACCGCAACCGCAACGTGCAGCAGCGCATGGACGAGCGCCACGAGATGGACCACCACGAGGACAACAACCAGCCCACGTGGCAGTAGAGCTCACCGCACAGGCGAACCGGTGGCGCGGGCCGCGCCACACCAGGAGTCCCCTGAGCGATGAAGCTCCGGCCACGCCGATCGAGTGCCCGTATTCACCGGGTCCCGACGTCTGCCCCGACAGCGACGACGTCGACCCACCGAATACGGGCACTCGACGTGTCTCCTACCGCCGGCGCCCGAAGACGGTCCCGGTCGTGGCCAGTGGGGGGCCACTCCCGAAGAGGGCCGGACCGCCCTCTTCTCGGGGAACGGACGGTCCATGGCGATGACGGCCGGCGCCGGGGGACAGGGGCGCTCGGCTTGTCGGAGGCCGCATGAGGCGGGGCGACGACCGTAGAAACAGAAGTGAGTGCCCGTATTCGCTTGGGCGGCGCCGGTCGGAGGGTGGCGCCGGTCCCGATGAATACGGACACTCGTTTGGCGTGGGCGGATGTCATCGCTCGGGGAACTCCGCCCGCTACGGCGGCCTCAGAGGCGCGCCAATGCTCAGCTCAGTGTCTGAGTCCTACCACTCGTCACGGTGGCCACCGTTGATGTTGTGGTTCTGGTTGACGATGACGATCCGGACCCGGGCGCCCCTGTCGTGACGGCCCCAGCCGCCGCCCCAGCCGCGACCGCCCCAGGCCCAGGGGCCGCCCCAGCGGCCACCCCAGCGGCCGCCCCAGCCCCCGCCGCACCGGCGCCAGCCCCCGCCGCGGCAGTTGCCGGCGAGGACGGGTGCGGCGGACTTGACCTGGACGGCAGCGCCGGCCGGCGACGTGGCCGCGCCCGCGGCTACCACGCCACCGGTCAGCGCCGAGCTGACGGCGAGACCCGCGATAACACTCTTGAGCTTGGGCATTGTTTTCCCCCTAAAGGTTCGATTGCCCTGTTTCACGCCCCCCGGCACAGGCGGATACAGATCCGGCCGCATCGGGGAAACGCTACGGACGATTCCTAGGGAATCTCCCGCACGCTGCATATTTCCGGACAAATCACCAGCAAACCGGAACTGCCTTGATTTGGTGGACCACAGACTCCCTCATGGCCGAAACAAAAGATTCCACCCCACTTAGCCCCGTCTCCTGCCGTACTGGTATAAGTCCGCCGGCCACTGCAGCCTCGCCGTGCAACGCAGTGAGGGCTCCCCCGGCCAAAGGCCGGGAGAGCCCTCACTAAACCCCCCGCGGAAGACGAGAAGATTGGACCTACCCGAAGGTGCGGACGTTCATCCTCCCGCCATTAACACACGGCTTTGTTACCAGGTACGCCGGCGGCGCTCCGGCCTGTTGTCGTTGACGTTGTCGTTGCGGATGACGACGCAGACCTCGCCGCCGCGGCGGTGGCGACCCCACCAGCCGCCGCCCCAGCCGCCGCCCCAGCCGCCGTGGTGACGGCGGCACTGCCGGCGGTGACGGTCACGGTCGCGACGGTCGATGACGATGTTGCGGCCGAGGTCGTCATCGAGAAGGCCGTCGTCGATGCCCTCGTCGAAGTCGTCGTCGATGCCGGTGAGGATGGATGAGGTGTTGAGCTTGATGGCGTCGGCGCTGACCGCAGTGGTGGCCGCGCCCGCGCTGACCATGCCGCCGGTCAGCGCCGTGCTGACGGCGAGGCCTGCGATAACACTCTTGAGCTTGGGCATTGCGTTTTCCCCCTAAAGGATCGATTGCCCCGTTCTCGACGTTTCCGGGTACCTGAAAACAGGTCTTGGACGGCTGCTGAAGAGTCATCCATTGAATGTCATTTCCGGGGCGACGGGCGGGCAAACTGGAGAGACCCTATTTTGCTATGCATTAACAATCTTATTGCTCGCATTAAAGATCTATCCAATGAAATGGCATGATATGTCCGATTGTGGCGCAATTGATAGGGCGGCCACGCATGGCAATGCTCGCGCGCCGGCCTGGCCTGTCGTCATCGGCCGTGCCGGTTCTGCGAGTGGTGATTTGCCTGCCTGCGGTGCCGCCCCCGGACCGATGAAAGTCCGCGAACATATCGATGGCCATTACGCCGGACGCTTCGCCTACGCCCGGCGTCATTATTCGGAGGACGCCATTGTGCGCCCTCCGAAAATGTCTCCCGCTTTTTGCGGCACCCGGCGGTGGTGCGTTCGAGGCTGGTCTGTCCCGCCATTAACGGTGCGTTCCTCAACCGTCACGCTAAGTGCTGCTGGTTGTCATGCTTTCCGACCTTGGTGCGCCATAAACGATGAACGGTGCCTTTTGCCACACTCTTGGCATGCGATGAGATCGATTAGACCTCTAAGCCGCGATATATGGCGATATGTCCGAACGCGGCGATGATCGCCACCGATCCGCCCGCCGGCCCGGATCCGGGTGCCGCGCCGGGCCCCGAGACGCCACCACCCTCGCTGGGGGTCGCATCAGCGGGGTGTTTGAGGCATGTGTGACGGTGTGTACCTGATGCCGGAAAAGGTGATGTAAGCGGGCTTCTGTACCGAATCCAGACCCCACCCAGGCGGGGTGGTTATCGTTGAGAGAACGAGAAGGAACGGCGGGGAGGACGCATGATGGCGAAGCCGGTCCCGGACTGGCCGGGTCGCATGATCGGCTCGGTGCACGTCCGATCGACGAGTGACCACCGGGGACAACGTGAGCAGGCCGTCTTCGTGCACGGACTGGCCGGGTCGGCCACCAACTGGACCGACCTCATGGACGAGCTCAAGGACACGGTCACCGGCCACGCCCTCGACCTCCCGGGCGCGGGCTTCTCGCCCGCCCCGGCCGACGGCGACTACACCGTCGCCGGCCACGCCAGGGCCGTGGCCGAGCTGATGGAGCACACGGGCCCGGCCCACCTGTTCGGCAACTCGCTCGGGGGCGCCGTCGCCGTCCGGGTGGCCGCCACCCGCCCCGACCTGGTCCGCTCGCTCACCCTCGTCTCCCCGGCCCTGCCCGACCTGCTCCCCAGGTACGGCCCCGTCCGGGTGGCCGCCGCCGCGGTGCCCGTACTGGGCGAATGGGTGGCGAGCAGGCTCCGCCTGGTGCCCGCCGAGCATCGTGTCAACGCCTCCGTGGCCATGGTCTGGGCCAACACCGACTCCGTCCATCCCGTACGCCTGCGCGACGCGATCGACGAGCTCCGCAGGCGCGACGACCTCCCCTACTCCGGCGAGGCCATGATCGGGTCGGCCAGGGGCATCGTGGCCGAATACTTCCGCCGCGGCGAGGACAACCTGTGGCGCCAGGCGGCCAACGTCAAGGCCCCGACCCTGATCGTGCACGGCAGGCATGACCGGCTGGTCCGGCCCGCCATGGCCGCGAAGGCATACCGTACGTTCCCGCAGGTCCGGCTTGTCTTGCTGCCGACGGCGGGTCACGTGGCGATGATGGAGATGCCGCAGGTCGTGGCGGCGGAAGCACGCCGTCTGATCCGTGAGACTCGATTGGGGAATGCCCCACTCGCCAGCTAGGTTTCAAGGTGAGATAGGACCCCCTGGAACGGGAGCGTAGAAAGTGTCGTTGCCACCGCTGGTCGAGCCGGCCGCAGAGCTGACCGTCGACGAAGTGCGCCGCTACTCGCGCCACCTGATCATCCCCGATGTGGGTATGGCGGGGCAGAAGCGGCTGAAGAACGCCAAGGTGCTGTGTGTGGGCGCCGGGGGCCTGGGCTCGCCCGCGCTGATGTACCTCGCGGCGGCGGGCGTCGGCACCCTCGGCATCATCGACTTCGACGTGGTCGATGAGTCCAACCTGCAGCGCCAGATCATCCACGGCCAGTCCGACGTGGGCAGGCTGAAGGCCGAGAGCGCCGCGGCGTCCGTCCGCGAGATCAACCCCCTGGTCGACGTCGTCATCCACAACACGGCGCTGACCACGGAAAACGTCATGGAGATCTTCTCCGGCTACGACCTCATCGTCGACGGCACCGACAACTTCGCCACGCGCTACATGGTGAACGACGCCGCGGTGCTGCTCGGCAAGCCGTACGTCTGGGGCTCGATCTACCGGTTCGACGGCCAGGCCAGCGTGTTCTGGGCCGAGCACGGGCCCTGCTACCGCTGCCTCTACCCGGAGCCCCCGCCTCCCGGCATGGTGCCGTCGTGCGCCGAGGGCGGCGTGCTCGGCGTGCTGTGCGCGTCGATCGGCTCCATCCAGGTCAACGAGGCCATCAAGCTGCTGACGGGCATCGGCGACCCGCTGGTCGGGCGGCTGATGATCTACGACGCCCTGGAGATGAAGTACCGCGACGTCAAGGTCCGCAAGGACCCCGAGTGCGTCCTGTGCGGCAAGAACCCGACGGTCACGCAGCTCCTCGACGACTACGAGGCCTTCTGCGGCGCCATCTCGGACGAGGCCGCCGAGGCCGCCAGCGGCTCCACGATCACCGCGGCGGAGCTCAAGGGCATGCAGGACCGCGGCGAGAGCATCTTCCTCGTCGACGTCCGCGAGCCCAACGAGTACGAGATCGTCTCGATCCCCGGTGCCACGCTGATCCCCAAGGGTGAGTTCCTCAACGGCTCCGCCCTGGAGAAGCTGCCGCAGGACAAGCGCATCGTGCTCCACTGCAAGTCCGGCGCGCGCTCGGCCGAGGCCCTGGCCATCGTCAAGAACGCCGGGTTCTCCGACGCCGTGCACGTCGGCGGCGGCGTTCTGAGCTGGGTCAAGACCGTGGACCCGAGCCTGCCCTCCTACTGATGGTTTCCGGAGTGTTATCCGGAAGGCCCGGTTAAGGTCGGTGGCGTGAACACTGCCCGTCCGTGGCCGACGCTCGTGGTGGCCTCCGCGCTGACCCTGGTCTGCGCGGTGGCCGCCGGGGTGTCGGGCAGCGCGGCGGGCACGGAGCTCACCCGGGGCCCCAGCGCCGCCGAGCTCCAGGCGGCGGCCAGACGCGAGGTCGCCGAGCGCTGGCGCACCTGGCCCAGCGGACGTATCTTCCCCGCCACATTGCCGTACTCCGCCGAGCAGGGCGGCCGGGAACGTGCCAGCCGGATCGGCATCTCGCCCGGGACCGCCTGCGACCCGGTCGACCCCAAGGCGGTCAAGGCCCTGCGCAAGGCGGGCTGCAAGGGCCTGCTGCGGGCCACCTACATCGACGCGCTGCGCGGCGTGCTCGTCACGATCGGCGTGGTCGCGCTGCGTGACGAGCCGGACGCCGTACGCGCGAAAGCCGCCTTCTCCGACAGCGGCAAACCCGTGCCGGGCCTGTATCCGCTGGCCTTCAGCGGCACGGTCGCCGACCGCTTCACCCCCGGCGTGCGCCAGGCCGGCTCGGTACGGCAGGCGGGGCCGTACCTGGTGCTGACCACGGCGGGCCAGGTGGACGGCCGGCCCGCGGACGCGGCGGACGAGCAGCGGCCCTCGATCTTCGCCTTCGCGACCGAGATCTCCGAGCGGGTGCTGACCGACCTGAGCACGCCGCGGATGCCCGACTGCACGGCCGAGGAGTGGCGGTGCTGAGCCGGGGCAGTACGGGGGTCATGCTCAGGCGGGGAACGGCGGCCGTGGCGGCCGGGATGCTGTTGTACGCCGCCGCGCCGGCGTGGGCGGACGACGTACGCGGCGGGCAGCGGCCGGTCATCAAGACGCTGGCGCTGACCGAGGCGTGGCGCACCAGCAAGGGCGGCGGCGTGACGGTGGCGGTGCTCGACTCCGGCGTCGATCTGCACCATCGCGACCTGGCCGGCTCGGTGCGGGTGGGCAAGGACTTCACCGACGGCGCGAACCCGCCGGGGGTCGCCCCGAGCCGCCTGCACGGCACGTACATGGCCTCTCTGATCGCCGGGCACGGCCACGGCGATGGGGGAAATCTGGGGATCATCGGCGTTGCGCCCGAAGCGGACGTACTGTCAGTAAGGGTCATCCTTGAGGACGAGGAGCCGGGTTTCCGGGAGTTCAACTCGGCGGAGCGCTTCGAGGACGTGGTGGCCCAAGGCATTCGCTACGCGGTGGACGAGGGTGCGGACGTGATCAACATGTCGATCTCCAAAGAGCTGGCGACCAGGGAGGAGCGGGCGGCCATCCGCTACGCCATCTCCAAGGGCGTCGTGCTCGTGGCCGCCGCCGGCAACGACGGCGACCGGAAGATCGACGGCGACTTCGCCCCCTACTCCTATCCGGCCGCGTTCCCCGGGGTGGTCTCGGTGGGAGCGACGGACCGGCGGCTGCGGCGGGCCACGTTCTCCAACTGGAACTCCTCCGTGCTGGTGGCCGCCCCGGGCGTGGACATCATGGGCGCGGGCCCGGGCGACGAGTACTGGGTCGGCAGGGGCACCTCGCAGGCGACCGCGCTGGTCTCGGGCATAGCCGCCCTCATCAAAGCCAAATATCCGGGCATGTCGCCGCCGCTCGTGGCCCGCGCCCTGACGGCCAGCGCCACCGACAGGCCCCCGGGCGGGTACGACACCGGCACCGGCTTCGGCGTCGTGAACGCGGCCAGAGCCCTGTCCGAGGCCCGCAAGCTGGCCGGCTACACCGAGGCCGCCGCGGGCGACCAGGCCCACGACCCGGCCGCGCCGCTGGCCGGCGGCCGGACGGCCCCCGTCCAGGTCATCGTCAGGGACGAGAGGCGCGTCACCGTCTACGCGGCCGTCGCCGCCGCGGCGGCCGTCGGCGCGTTCGCTTCCCTGGGTGTCATATTCATCCTGGTCAGGCGAGTACGTCGGGTGTACAGCTCACAAGACGCATGATCCGCCTACTAAGGGGGACGAAATAGACACGGGACGCCAACGGCTCCCCAGCCCGCCCCACGCAGGGAGGCAACGGGCAGGGAGGACGGCGAGGATGAGGCGGTGGTGAGGGCTCGTAGGTCGACTTCAGGGCTACCGCGTTCCGAGGGCGGGGCCACGCCGGAACGGAGGAATCCGCTCGGTGCCACCACCGGCCGGCGGTCGCGTGTGCGTACGTGGCCGGCCGCGGGTTCACGCACGCGTGCGGCCGCCAGGGACCGCGTCGAGAGGGAGACGCTCCAGCAGGGCGTCCGGTATCGGCGCATCTTCGTGATGCTGCTGAGCGTCATCGTGGTCGTGTCGTCCGTGGTCGTGCTGCTCGGCACGGTCGGCCTGTTCGCCGAGACCCGCTCGCGCCCCCTGACCCCCTCCGAGCAGAACCAGTACAAACAGGAGGAGATCGCCAGGCGCTGGCAGGCGTGGCCGGCGACGGGCGTCTTCCCGGAAGAGGTCAAGTACCTCGGGCTCGACCGGGCCCAGCAGTACGCCAGGCGCGTCGGCATCGCCCCCGAGACCGAGTGCGGCAAGGGCGTGGACGCCTCCGTGGCCGGGGTCCTGGAGAACCACGGCTGCGTCACGATGCTGCGGGCCACGTACGTCGACCAGACGGCCTCGTTCGTGATCACGGTCGGGGTGGCCGTGCTGAAGGACGAGGCGTCCAGGGTCTCGGCGAGCGAGGAGCTCACCCAGGACGACCGCGTGGGCGTGCTGCCCGTCGCCTTCCCCGGCACGGTGACCGAACGCTTCGGCCCCGACCAGCGCCAGCGCACCGGCTGGGTGGGCGCCGGGCCGTACATCGTGTTCTCCACGGCCGGCTACGCCGACGGCCGGACCAGGGCCGCGATCCCGCCGGAGGAGATCCTGCACTCCGAGCTGTGGCCGGCCGCGAAGTCCGTCGGCAACCAGATCGCCTACTTCCTCGCGGACCCGCCCAAGGTGCCGCCCTGCACCCAGGGGAACGTGTGCTAGCGACCGTACGCGCGCTCACCGCGGCCCTCCTCGTACTGGTCGGACCCACCGCCGACCCCGTGCGGGAGCAGCAGCAGTGGGTGCTCGACGCCCTCAACGTCGAACAGGCCTGGACCGTCACCAAGGGCGAGGGCGTCACCGTCGCCGTCGTGGACAGCGGCGTGGACGACCAGGTCAAGGAGCTGAAGGGCCGGGTGACCGCGGGCCCCGACATGACCGCGGGCGCGGTGGTCAAGGAGGCGGCGCCGGGCCGGCACGGCACCGCCATGGCCGGGCTGATCGCGGCCTCGGGGCAGGACGACGGGCTGGTCGGCGTCGCCCCCGAGTCGCGCATCCTGTCGCTGCCCATGGTCACCGACGACAACCCCGAGCTGGGCGTCCCGCCGCTGGACGATGAGGAGCAGACCTCGGAGAGCCCCCTCGCGCGGGCCCTGCGGTACGCGGCCAACCACGGCGCCAAGGTCATCAGCATGTCCATCGGCTCCTACGGCCCGGTCAGGTCCGAGCGCGAGGCCGTCTCGTACGCGCTCGGCAAGGGCGTCGTCCTGGTCGCCGCCGTGGGCAACGACGGCCTGACCAACTACGCCAGGGAGAACGGCACCTCCTACTGGAGCTTCCCGGCCGGCTATCCGGGGGTCATCGGCGTGGCGGCCACCGACAAGCAGGGCAAACGGGCCACGTTCAGCAGCGACAACCTCTCCGTGCTGGTCGCCGCGCCCGGCGTGGGCGTGCCGGTGGTCAAGCGCAAGAGCGGCTACGAGCTCTCCGAGGGCACCAGCTCGGCCGCCGCGCTCGTGGCGGGCGTGGCCGCGCTCGTCAAGTCGCGCTATCCGGACCTGCCGCCCGAGCAGGTCGCCCAGGCGCTGGCCTCCAGCGCGCGGGGCCGGCCCGCCCCGGGATACGACGACCAGACCGGGTTCGGGGTGGTCGACGCGGCCGCGGCGCTCAACGCCGCCGAGCGGCTGACCAGAGAGCAGCGCAGCGTCATGTCAGGTCAGGACCACTTCGGGCAGGGCGAGGACTCACCCGTGCCGACCAGGCCGGGGCCCGATCCGCTGCGGCTGTGGTTGTACGGGGGAGGCGTGCTGGTCGCGCTGGTCATGTTCTGTGGCGCGATCATCGTGCTCAATCAGCGCAAGGAACAGTAAAGATCCGCTATGGTCCCGCGTCATGGGATACGAGCTGCGGGTGGTGCGCGAGTCGCCACTCGCCTTCGCGGAGCTCGCGAGGGCCATCGCACCGGCCGGTTTCGGGCTGCGCGGAGATGATGAGATCGTGGCCGCGCACAGGGGCGGCACGCACGCGGTGGCGCGCTGGCAGGGCCACCTGGTCGGCGAGCCCGGCTCCGACTGGCAGGTCGCGCAACTCGTCCGGCTCTCGGCCGCGCTCGGCGCCCGGCTTGTGGGCGAGGACGGCGAGGTCTACGCGCTGCGCGACGGCGTCATCGAGGTCGTGACGGGCGGCAGCGCGATGGAGATCGGCAAGTTCGAAGAGATCATCGAAGCGGGCCCGGCGGCATGGACCCCCTGAACCCCTTCGCCGAGCGGGTGCTCGACCTCGTCGAGCGCATCCCGCCCGGCAAGGTCATGGCCTACGGCGACATCGCCGAATACCTCGGCGAGGGCGGCCCCCGCCAGGTCGGCAAGGTGATGTCGACGTGGGGCGGCGGCGTGCCGTGGTGGCGCGTCGTCCACGCCGACGGCACCTGCGCGGCCCCTGACCACCTGCAACGCTGCCTGGCCCATTGGCGCGAGGAAGGCACCCCGTTACGGGGCGAACGGGTGAGCATGAGAGAAGCTCGCTGGGACGGGCCTTCAGCGGATTTTCAGTAAGGGTCATGACCTGCCGTTTCGCCGAACCGGCGAATTTGTGACATGTGACTCGCATTACCATGGGCAGAACACTGAATGGCGGCCCGAAAGGCGGTGCCACCCCAATGGCCACCGGCGTCACAGCCCAGAGCCAGGGCGGCGATTCGCTCGCCGACCGCCTCAAGGCTGTCCAGGATCTTTGTGATCGTGGAGAGCCCCTCGAAGCGGTCATGCGAGCCGTCGGCCCCGGCGGTCGCGACGCGGCGTACGACACCGAGGTGCTGAGCGGCCCACTCGGGTCCCGCATGGACCTCGCGGTCAAGCGCGGCGCGGCACGGCGGCGCGAGATGCTCGACCTCGTCCGGCCCTACCTCGCGGCCGTGGACGCGCGCGTCAAGCACGACCTGCCGGTCGCGCGGCGTGTCATATGTCACCTGATCGAGCACCGGCCCGACGAGGAACTCGTCGAGGGCGAGACGCTCACCAAGGTCGTGACGGCCGCCGCCGAACCGTCCAAGCGCATCCGCAAGGGCCTGCGCTGGTACGCGGACCTGCCCTTCCGCGACGAGCTCTCACCCGACCTCTACCGGCTGCGGCGCGCCGACATGGTGCCGGTGACCCACATCGACGACATCGTCTGGGTCGACGGCAAGCTGCGCGTCACCGGGTTCGCGTACCTGGCGGGGCTCTCCGTCCGCAGCCGCAGGTTCAACTGGGCGACCGTGGTGCTGCGCGGGCCGCGCTGGCTGCCGCCCATCCGCATGCGCACGCGGCGCGTGCTCGCGCCCGAGGCCACCCATGGCGCGCGCGAGCCCGGCTGCAACTACGACTGGTCCGGGTTCAGCGCCGAGTTGAGCCCGTGGCCGCTGCGCTGGCGCGGCGCCGTACGCGATGTGGTGTCCGCCGTGCGGCGGCGGATGCGGCACCGCCCGTCCGTGCCCGACACGACCACCTGGCGGGCCGAGATCGTGTTCTGGAGCCGGGGCGCGCGGGCCACGGGCCTGCTGCGCGGCTCCTCGGTCGGCCGTCCCGAGCGTCCTACCGGGCTCAAGCTGAAGCCGGGCCTGTGGATCCGGCCGGTGTGGACGTCCGACCGGGCGCTGCAGATCGTGCTCCAGCCCAACCGGGCCGAGCTGAAGGGCGTGTCCGTCGAGGGCGAGCGCCTGGAGCTGAAGATCTCCCTGCCCGGCCGCACGGTGACCAAGGGCCACGCCCGCCTGGGCGGGCACCGCATCGCCGCCGACTTCACCCCGGCCGGCGACGGCACGGAGGTCACGGTGGGGCTGGCCGTGCCCACCCTGCTGCAGGAGAAGGACGGGCGGCGGCTCTGGGTCGAGCCCAAGGGCGACCCGGCGGCCTCCGTCATGCTCGCCGACCTCGTGGAGACCCGCACGCCCGTGGGCGACCGCGAGATCACCGTGCTCGGCGACCGCCGTGACCGCGTGGTCGTCTCCGCCCACCGCATCCGGCCGGTGATCACCTCGGCCGTCTGGGAGGGCTCCGCGCTCCTGCTGCGCGGCCACTATCCCGACGCCCCCGGCCCCCGCACGCTGACGCTGCGGCACCGCTCCGGGCTGTCCTATCTGCTTCCTATGGAGCGCTCCGGCGAGGAGTTCTCCGTACGCGTCGAGCCCTCGGCCATGGACCGCTTCGGCGAGCCCGTGCCGCTCGCCTCCGGCACCTGGAACATGTCGATCCGGCACCCGTCGGGCGAGATCGTGCCGCTGCGCATGGACCACGCGGCCCTGCCGGGGCTCGACGAGGAGCCGCGCACGCTCGACGGGCACACGTACCGGATGATCTCCACCCGGTTCGACGTGCCGGTCGTGACGGTCGAGGAGGCCCGGCCCGCCGACGAGCGGGGTGTGGCCGGCACCCACGTGCTGCGCCGCGTGTTCTACCCGGCCCAGCGCACCGAGCCGCTGAACGACGCGACCGTCTACGTCGTCAACGACGGCCGCCTCTACGCCGACAGCGTCCGCGCCATCTACGAGGAGCGGCTGCGGCGGGGCGACGACCGCGAGCACATCTGGGTCGTCAAGGACGGCGCCTTCGTGCCGCCCGGCGGCGCGACCGTGATCCGCGCGGGCAGCCGCGAGCACCACGCCGCGCTGGCCAGATCCCGCCACATCGTGACCAACTCGTTCCTGCCGGTGTGGTTCAGGGCCCGCGAGGACCAGGTCGTGCTGCAGACCTGGCACGGCACCCCGGCCAAGCACATCGGCAACGACCAGTCCCACATGGCGCGCGACCCGAGGCCGCCGATCTGGCACCGCCAGGCGGCGGAGGTGCGCGGCTGGGACCTGCTGCTGTCGCAGTCGCCGTGGGCCACGCCGGTGCTGCGCAAGGCGTTCGGCTACAAGGGCGAGATCCTGGAGAGCGGGCTGCCGCGCAACGACGTCCTCAACTCGCCCGACCGCGAGGCGCTGGCCGCCGCCGTGCGCGAGCGGCTGGGGCTCGTGGAGGGCAAGCGGGTGATCCTGTACGCGCCCACGTGGCGGGACTACGACCGCAAGAACGCCATGGTCAAGCTCGACCTCGCCAAGGCGCGCGAGGCCCTCGGGGCCGATCACGAGATCCTGGTGCGGGCGCATCCGATGCAGGCGGTGCCGGCCGTCCCGGACATCGCCCACGACGTCACCACTTATCCCGATATTGCCGACTTGCTGTTGGTGGCGGATGTGCTGGTGACGGACTACTCGTCGGTCATGTTCGACTTCGTGTGCACCGGCCGGCCGATCGTGTTCTACGGCTACGACCTGGCCAAATACTCGACCAAGCGAGGGCTCTATCTGGACCTGGGCGAGCAGGCGCCGGGGCCGGTGCTGTCGACGTCGGCCGACGTGATCGAGGCCCTGCGCGACATCGACTCCGTGTCGGCGGCCCACGCCGACCGCTACGAAGCCTTCCGCGCCACCTTCGCCCCCCGCGACGACGGCAAGGCCACGGCGCGCGTCGTCGATCATCTCTTCTCGTAGTCGCCGCTCCACGGGCGGGCCGCTTCCCCGCCCGTGGGGGCTTTCATCCTTTACGGCTGCGCACGGCGGGCCGCGCGCCCGTCAAGGCCTTCGTTCTTTACGGCTGCGCACGGTGGGCCGCACGCCCCGACGTCAGTGGCCGTCCGTCATGGCCGGTCGTGAAGGCTCACGGGCTGCTCGCCGTGACGACGCACATCCTTGACCGGCTCCGTGGTCAAGGACGCGCCACTCCCCGCCCCCACTCACCCGCCGCCCCGCACCACCCGCCCGGGGCCGACCCCGTCAGCGCCCGTTCGCCGTACGACGTCCAGCGCCTTCAACGCGAGCTCTCCGTACGGCGCCTCGCCCCGTCCTGGCCGTCCTGAGCGGTGGCGTTAGAAGAGGTTTGGGAGGTCGGGGAGGAGGAAGCGGCGGTTGGGGTCGTAGTCGGAGGTGAGGTCTTCGGTGCGGTGGAATCCGCCGTTCGGGAGGTTCTCCACCAGGAGGTAGAGAAGGGATGACATGGTGGTGCCGCAGACGATCTCGCCGCTCTCGATGAGCTTGCGGAGGCGCGAGGCGTGCACCCACTCCACCCGCTCCGCCTCGCACGGGTCCGACGGCGGGCCGATGCGGGTGGCCGAGTCGGCGCGGTAGATGTGGTGCAGGCTGTCGGTGAAGCCGTTGGTCGGCTGGATCGACAGCAGCGGGCGCAGGGGGCCGGGACGCCAGCCCGTCTCCTCCTCGACCTCGCGCGCGGCCGCCGCCTGAGGCATCTCGCCCTCGTCCACCTGGCCCAGCGGGATCTCCCAGCCCCACGTGTCGGTGATGAAGCGATGCCGCCAGATCAGCAGCACCCGGTCCTGGTCGTCGGTGACGACCGCCCCCGCGCCGGGTGCGATGCGTACGAGCCGGTGGTCGAGGCGGCGCCCGTCGGGCAGCTCCACATCCGCCACCCGGATGTCCAGCCACGGGTCCGCGTACAGCGACCTCTCGGAGTGGACCTGCCACCGCATGCGATCAACCTCCACACCGAGGCGAAATGTTGACCCTACGTTACAAGCCGGAACGCTCCGTGGGCGAGGTTGCCGATCACTTCCGCAGTTCGATGTCGAGCGCCAGGGGCGACGTGTGGATGTCGTACGTACGGAAGCGCGTCCGCGCGATGAAGTCCTCGAACTCCGGCTTGGTGTACGCCCGCCGAGGCAGGAAGGACCGCAGGGCGAACTTCGTGAAGACCCTGGACAGGCCGCTGATCCCCATCCGGGCCACGTCGGCGTCCACGGCCTCCTTGGACACGTCCCTGCGCAGATCGATGACGAGGGCGTGGCCGCCGGGCCGCAGCACCCGGTGCATCTCGTGGAGCGACCCGACGGGGTCGGAGAAGTTCTTGAACGCGGCGCAGCAGACGACGAAGTCGAAGCTCCCGTCCTCGAACGGCATCGCGGAGGCGTTCCCGCGGCGGAAGTCCACCCGGACCCCGGCCTCGGCGGCCTTCGCGCGGGCGATCTCGACGAACGTCTGGCTGATGTCGAGCCCCGTGACCGTGTAGTCGCCGGTCCCGGCCAGGGCGATCGACAGGTTGCCGGGCCCGGGGGCCACCTCTAACACCTCGCTGCCCGGCTCGGCCAGCTCGCGCACCCGTTCGACCTGGTCGGAGAACCGGTCGGGTGACCTGTCGTTGCTCGCGGCGTACCAGCGGGCGATCGCGCCCTCCATGCCGACGCCCTTGTATCCCTTGTCAGTCATAGAAACACGATATGTCGCGTCTAGGAGAAGTCAAGATATATCGCGGCAACGCCGTCGGCGAACATGAGGGCGGCGTGTCGCGCGAGAAAGTGGAGATTCGCCCCGATACGGTAGGCGGATCGCGTGGGGAGACCGGGCAAGTCGGCACGATCTGTCCCTGTGGTCTGGTGGAATCTAGTGCTGTGAGTGGTCAGACCTGGCGGTTGGTGCGACGCGGCAACAGTGGACCTGTTGCGCCCCCTGTGCTCGATGAGCACCAGCGTGCCGTGGTCGCCCACCGGAGCGGCCCGCTGCTCGTCCTCGCAGGTCCGGGCACCGGCAAGACCACCACGATAGTCGAGAGCATCGTCGACAGGATCGAGCGCCGCGGCGTCGACCCCGAGCGCGTGCTCATCCTCACCTTCAGTCGCAAGGCCGCCGAGGAGCTGCGCCAGCGGGTCACCGCCCGCCTGCGCCGCACCACCCGCACGCCGCTGGCCCTCACCTTCCACTCCTACGCGTACGCGCTCCTGCGCCGCGAGGCCGTGCTCGAGGGCAAGGCCCCGCCGCGCCTGCTGACCGGCCCCGAGCAGCTCCTGGAGATCCGGCGGCTGCTCCACGGCGAGCTGGAGAGCGGCGCGCTCGACTGGCCGGTGTCGCTGCGCGAGCCGCTCAAGACGCGGGGTTTCGCCGAGGAGCTGCGCGACTTCCTGTCCAGGGCCAACGAGCGCGGGCTCGACCCCGAGCGGCTGATCGCCCTCGGCAGGCTGCACGGCAGGGGCGACTGGGCGGCGGCGGGCAGGTTCGCCGAGCGCTACCAGGACAGGTTCGACCTCGACCCGGAGGAGACCTACGACTACGCCGAGCTGATCGGGGCCGCCTCGGCGTTACTGGCCCGGCCGGAGGTGCGCGAGCGGGAGCGGGCGGCGCACGACGTGGTGTTCGTGGACGAATACCAGGACACCGACCCGGCACAGGAGTTCCTGCTGGCCCAGCTCGCCGGCGACGGGGCCGACCTGGTCGCCGTCGGTGACCCCGACCAGTCGATCTACGGCTTCAGGGGCGCCGACGTGCAGGGCATCATGAAGTTCCCCGAGCGGTTCAAGACCAGGGACGGCCGCGAGGCGCCGGTGCTGGCGCTGCGGGTGTGCCGCAGGAGCGGGGCCGACCTGCTGGAGGCCTCCCGCCGAGTTGCGGCCCGGCTTCCGGTGGCGCCCATGCCCGACCACGCGTACGGGCACGAGCACGACCACCGCGACCTGGCGCCGCTGCCCGACGCGGACGCCGGCGACGCGCGGGTGCTGCTGGCCGACAGCACCAGCCAGGAGGCGGCGATCGTGGCCGACACCCTGCGGCGCGCGCACCTGATCGACGGGGTGCCGTGGCACCGGATGGCGGTGCTGGTCCGCTCGGCCAAGCGCCAGGTGCCGCTGCTGCGCCGGGCGCTGGTCAACGCGGGCGTGCCGACGATGATCGCGGGCGACGAGGTGCCGATCGCGCAGGAGCCCGGCGTGCGGCCGCTGCTCACCATGCTCCGCGTGGCCATGGACCCCGCCCAGCTCGACGAGGGCGTGGCCGAGGAGCTGCTGACGGGGCCGCTCGGCGGCACGGACATGATCGGCGTACGCCGCCTCCGCCGCGCACTCAAGATCGCCGAGAACGAGGCGGAGGGCACGCGCTCGTCCGGCGAGCTGCTGGTCGCGGCCGTGCAGGACGTCAGGGAGCTCATCCGCGTCGAAGATCACGTCGCCGTCCCCGCCGAGCGCGTGGCCAAGCTCCTTGCCGCCGCCCGCGAGGCCGCGCAGGAGGAGGGGACGGCGGAGGACCTCCTGTGGGCCGTGTGGCACGCCAGCGGCCTGGCCGGGCGCTGGACCGAGCAGAGCCTGCAGGGCGGCCCCAGGGGCGCGCAGGCCGACCGCGACCTCGACGCCGTGGTGGCCCTGTTCGACCACGCGGCCCGGTTCGTGGACCGGATGCCCAAGGCGGGCCCCGAGGTGTTCATCGACGATCTGGCCGCCCAGGAGATCCCCGGCGACACGCTGGCCGACCGGGCCCCCGACGGCGACGCCGTACGCGTGCTGACCGCCCACCGCTCCAAGGGCCTCGAATGGGACGTCGTGGTCGTCGCGGGCGTGCAGGAGGGCGTCTGGCCGGACCTGCGGCTGCGCGGGTCGCTGCTCGGCGTGGAAGACCTCGTCGAGGTGGTCGAGGGCACCAAGCCCAACGCCGCCTCGCTGGTCTCCAAGCTGCTGGCCGAGGAGCGCAGGCTGTTCTACGTGGCCGCCACCAGGGCCAGGCGCAGGCTGGTGGTGACCGCGGTGGGCGGTGAGGACACCGACGAGCGCCCGTCCAGGTTCCTGTCGGAGCTGATGCCGGGAGCGGTGGAGTCGGCCACGGTGGACGACCGGGCCCGCTGGCTGAACATGTCCGCCCTGGTGGCCGACCTGCGCAGCGCGGTGACCGACCCCACCAAGCCCAGGAAGATGCGGCAGAAGGCGGCCAGGCAGCTCGCGCGCCTCGCCGCCGCGGGCGTCCAGGGGGCCCACCCCAACGACTGGTACGCCCTCACGCCCATCTCCGACGACCGCCCGCTGAGCTGGCCCGACGACGTCGTCAGCATCTCGCCCTCGGCGGTCGAGAGCTTCACCAAGTGCGGCCTGCGCTGGCTGCTGGAGACGGCCGTCGGCGCCGCGGGCACCAGCACCGCCCAGGGCCTGGGCAACATCATCCACGCACTGGCCGTCCTGGCGGCCACCGACCTGCCCAGCGAGGACCTCCTGGGCGACCGCCTCAACCAGGTCTGGAACGACCTCGACTTCGGTGGCGTCTGGTACAACCGCAAGCAGCGCCAGGTCGCCGAGCAGATGATCGGCAAGTTCCTGCGCTGGCACAAGGAAAATCCGCGCGAGCTGGTGGCCCTGGAGGAGGCGTTCACGGCGATGGTCACCGAGGGCGTCCAGATCAAGGGCCGCGTCGACCGGGTCGAGCGCGACTCCGACAACCGCGCCGTGATCATCGACCTCAAGACCGGCGGCTCCAAGCCCAAGGCCGGCGACCTCGACCGCCACCCCCAGCTCGGCGTCTACCAGCTCGCCGCGCTGCTCGGGGCCTTCGCGCGCCACGGCATGACCGAGCCGGGCGGCGCCGCGCTCGTCCAGGTCGGCAAGGCGGCGGGCAAGAACGACGCGCTGGAGCAGGCGCAGCCCCCGCTGGCCGACGACAAGGACCCGGGCTGGGCCAAGGACCTGGTCGACACGGTGGCGACCGGCATGTCGGGCCCGTTCTTCCAGGCCAAGGTCAACGACGGCTGCCGCACGTGCGCGGCCAGGGCGAGCTGCCCGGTCAACGACAACGGGGGCCAGGTGTGCTGACCCCCGCCGAACTCGCCGGCAAGCTCGGCATCCTGCCCCCCACCCGTGAGCAGGCCACGGTCATCGAGTCCCCGCTGGAGCCCATGGTCGTCATGGCCGGCGCGGGCTCGGGCAAGAGCGAGACCATGGCCGGTCGCGTGGTCTGGCTGGTCGCCAACGGCCTGGTCAAACCGGAAAACGTGCTGGGCCTGACCTTCACCCGCAAGGCCGCCGCCGAGCTGGCCAACCGGGTCAGGGAGCGGCTGAACGGCCTGGCCGAGGCGGGCCTCGTGGAGCCGGGCGCGCTCGACAACGAGCCGACCGTGTCCACCTACCACGCCTACGCCGCCCGCCTGGTCACCGACCACGCCCTGCGCGAAGGGCTGGAGCCCACCATGCGCCTGGTCACGCCCGCGGTGTCGTGGCAGCTCGCGTCGCGGGTGGTGGCGATGTACGACGGGCCGATGGACCGGATCGAGCTGGGCCCGCCGTCGGTCACCGCCGCGGTGCTGGAGCTGGCCGGCGAGCTGTCGGAGCACCTGCGCTCGGCCGGCGACGTGCGGCGGATGGGGGAGTGGCTGCAGGGCAGGCTCGACCTCCTGCCCGGCAGGACGACCGTGGCCCAGCGCAAGCCGCTCGGCGTCCAGTCCGCCAGGGAGCAGCTGCTGCCGATGGTGGAGGCGTACGAACGGCTCAAGCGCGGCCGGGAGGTCATCGACTACGGCGACCAGATGTCGCTGGCCGCCAGGATCGCCGCCAACCACAAGGAGGTCGGCGAGATCGAGCGCGGCCGCTACTCCGTGGTCCTGCTCGACGAATACCAGGACACCAGCCACGCCCAGCTCGTCCTGCTGCGCTCCCTTTACGGCGGCGGCCACCCGGTCACCGCCGTGGGCGACCCCTGCCAGTCCATCTACGGCTGGCGCGGCGCCTCCGCGGGCAACCTCCGCCGCTTCCCCCAGGACTTCCGCGACAGCTCCGGCGACCCCGCCGAGGTCCGCCAGCTCAGCGTCAGCTTCCGCAACGGCGACCGGGTGCTCGACGTCGCCGCCCGCGTCCAGCTCCCGCTGCGCATGGAGGCCCGCGAGGTGCCGGTCCTGGTCCCCGGCCCCAACCGGGTCGACCGCGGCCGGGTCACCTGCGCCTTCCACGAGACGGCCGAGGACGAGGCGAAGTGGGTCGCCGACGGCATCGCCAGGATCCTCGGCGCGGAGACGGCGCCCGACGGCCTGCCCTGGGGCGAGAAGGAGCGCAAGAAGACGCTCGCCGTGCAGCCCCAGGACGTCGCGATCCTGGCGCGCAAGCGCTCGCAGTTCCCCGCGCTGCGCAGGGCGCTGGAGGAGCGCGACATCCCGGTCGAGGTGGTCGGTCTCGGCGGCCTGCTGACCGTGCCCGAGGTGACCGACATCGTGGCCACCCTGCGCGTCCTGTACGACGCGACGGCCGGCGACGCGCTGGCCAGGTTGCTGGCCGGGCCACGCTGGCGGATCGGGCCCGCCGACCTGCGCGTGCTGGGCGAGCACGCCAGGCTGCTGGCCCGCGAGCTGAGCGAGAGCGGCCGGGAGGAGGATCCGCTCGACCAGGTGGTGGCCGACCTCGCCGAGGAGCGCGGCAGCCTGGTGGACGCGCTGGACGAGCTG
The DNA here is from genome assembly GCF_053603495.1 of Nonomuraea sp. NPDC004186. NCBI lineage: Bacteria > Bacillati > Actinomycetota > Actinomycetes > Streptosporangiales > Streptosporangiaceae > Nonomuraea > Nonomuraea sp. NPDC004186. The sequence goes on from NZ_JBSGFQ010000041.1 coordinate 64,775, forward strand.
CCCGACCGGGAGGAGTGGCTGGAGGCGTTCTCGCCGCTGGCCCGCACCAGGCTGGTGGCGCTCGCCCAGGAGCTGCGCCGGCTCAGGGCGCACACCGCGCAGCCGCTCCCCGATCTGATCAGCGAGGTCGAGCGCACGATCGGCCTCGATGTCGAGGTGGCCGCGCGCAGCGGCACGACGAGCACGTTCGCGGCGCGGGCCGACCTCGACGCGTTCCTCGACGCCGCGTCCAGGTTCGCGGGCGACGCGGAAGACCCGACGCTGGGCGCCTTCCTGGCCTACCTCCAGGCGGCGGAGAGCGAGGAGTTCGGGCTGGAGGCGGGCCGGGTCGGCGACAGCAACAGCGTCAAGCTCATGACCGTGCACGCCTCCAAGGGTTTGGAGTGGCCGATCGTGGTCGTGCCGGGCCTGTCGCAGCTCGTCAGCTCGAAGGGGACGATCGCGACGGGCAGCATCTTCCCCGCCACGCCGGTCATGAACAGCCGCTGGACCGAAAACCCGCGCAAGCTCCCCTACCCGCTCCGCGGCGACGCCGCCGACCTGCCGAGGCTGAGCGGGCTGAGCAAGGAGGAGCTCGGCGCGTTCGACGAGCACTGCCGCGAGCGCGACCTGATGGAGGAGCGCAGGCTGGCGTACGTGGCCGTGACCCGCGCCCATTACCACCTGATCGCCTCCGGCTACCGCTGGGGGAGCGCCACCAAGCCGCTGGAGCCGTCCGACTTCCTGCTGGAGATCCGCGACACCGCCGACCGCGTCTCGGTCTGGGCCGGCGACCTGGCCGACGGCGCCACCAACCCGCTGCTCGCCGAGCCCGCCGAGGCGATCTGGCCGGTCACGCCCGAGGGCCTGCGCTACGAGTCCGTGCTCGACGGCGCTCGCCTGGTCGAGGACGCCCTGGCCGGGGCGCTCGCCGACGACGAGGAGGACGACGAGCAGCTGCGGGCGTTCGAGGAGGAGCGGCTGCGGGCCTGGGAGCGCGACACCGACCTGCTGCTGCGCGAGCGGGAGCTGCACCGGCGCCGGCCCGCCACGATCGTCGAGCTGCCGGTCAAGCTGACCGTGTCGTCGCTGGTCACGCTGGCCGGCGACCCGCGCGAGCTGGCCCGCAGGATCCGCCGCCCCGTCCCGGTCAAGCCCGCGCCGCTGGCGCGCCGGGGCACGTCGTTCCACAAGTGGCTGGAGACGCGGTGGGACCAGCAGCGGCTGATCGACGATCTGGAGCTGTACGACGAGGAGCTCGAAGAGGCGGATGTGCGCCTCGCCGAGCTGCAGGAGCGGTTCGAGCAGAGCGAGTGGGCCGATCGGCGGCCGGTCGATCTGGAGGTGCCGTTCGAGACCATGATCGCCGACCGGCTCGTGCGCGGGCGGATGGACGCGGTCTTCGAGCTGCCCGACGGCGGCTACGAGGTCGTCGACTGGAAGACCGGCGAGCCGCCCAGGGGGAAGAAGGCCACCCGGGTGGCGGCGGTGCAGCTCGCGGCGTACCGGCTGGCCTGGTCGCACCTGGCGGGGGTGCCGCTGGAGAAGGTGCGGGCGGCCTTCCACTTCGTACGCGCCAACCGCACCGTGCGCCCGGTCGACCTGCTCGACGCCGACGGCCTGGTCGCGCTCATCGAGGGGGTCAGGCTCGTAGATGGTGGAAAGCCGGCTTCGGATGCATGAGGAAGTCGTGGTGGGAGATGTTCCAGGCGTAGGCGCCGGCCATCTCGAAGACCACGGTGTCCCCGACGCGAGCCGAGGTCACGATTTTTCGGGAAAAAACGTCCTTTGGGGTGCATAGCTGGCCGACGAACGTGATCGGCTCGTCCGCCAGGCCCGGCCCCTTGCCCGTGGGCAGGATCGTGAACGGCTGGTCGTGGCCCTTGGTCGCCGGCGTCCGCAAGTGGTGGGTGCCGCCCAGCAGGATCGCGTACGACTCGCCGCGCACCCGCTTCACGTCCACGACCCTGGTCACGTAGGAGCCGCAGTACGCCGTCAGCGCCCGGCCGGGCTCGATCCGCAGGCGTTTCCCGCCCCGGACGGCCGCCAGGCCCGCCCCGTACGCCGCCCAGTCGAACCTGGACTCCGGCGCCGCGTACGACACCGCCATGCCGCCGCCCAGGTTGACCTCCTCGTGCTCGTTGTCCAGCAGGGCCTTGGCGAGGGTCAGGAGCTGAGGGGCGTCCAGGCCGCTGGCCAGGTGGGTGTGCAGGCCGCGCAGGCGTACCCGCTCGGTGAACAGCGGCAGGCACTCCGCCACGCCCTGCTCGTCCATGCCGAACGGCCCGCTCATCGTGAGCGCGGCGCCCTCGACCGGCAGGTCGGGGTTGAGCCTGAGCAGCACGTCGGCCTCCAGGCCGGTGGCGAGGAGGCGGCGCAGCTCGTTCGGGGACTCGACGTGGATGCGGTGGTGCGGCAGGCGCAGCTCGGCGTCGGTCTTGCCGGGACCCCCGAGCGCGACCGGCTTGCCCGGGAACAGCGTCGTGACGTGCGCGTGCTCGCCCGCCGACGACGCCTCGAACCCGTCCACGTGCCCGGCCAGCACGCGCAGCAGCTCGGCGTCCGGATTGGCCTTGACGGCGTAGTAGAGCTCGACCCCGCCGAGCGCCCGCCGTACGGAGGCGGCGTGCTCGTCCAGCGCGGGCAGGTCGTACAGGTAGGCGGGGGCCTCACCGAGGCGCAGCGCGGCGTCCTGGACGCGGTCGGTGATCATGCGAGCGGGTTCGCGATCGGGACGTAACCGGCGGCGCGGTCGGCCGCCCGCGCCCAGCGGACGCCCAGGTTCGCCTTGGCGGGCAGCGGCGCGCCGGCCAGCAGGTTCGACAGGGGCAGCGGCCGGCCGAGCTCGTCCGCCTGGCCGGCGAGCAGGTCGCGGGCGATCCGCCACAGCTCGCGCAGCAGCCCGTCGTCCGCTCCCGCGACAGTGGCGGCGATCTCGGTGAGGTGGTTGACGAGCAGGCAGTACACCACGCGGGCCCAGCCGCGCTCGGCGTCGTAGGTGAGGGCCGCGGCCACCTCGGGGTGCAGGCCGGCGAGGTCGTGGCGGCCGGCGACGAGCTTGGTGCCCTCCAGGTCACGGAAGACGGCCTCCGCGGGGAGCCCGTCCGCGTCCAGGCCGACCAGGACGTTCTGCAGGTGGGGCTCCAGAACGACGCCGTACGCGAAATACAGCTCCAGGACGGGCAGCGCGACCGCCGCCACGTACGCCCGCCACCAGGCGAGCGGGTCCTTGACCGGCGCGCCGAGGGCGAGCGCGGCGGCCAGCACCGGGGTCACGCCGGGGGAGCAGGCGGTCCAGGGGCTCTGCCGGACGATCACGCCCAGGCCCTCGTGGAGCCGGGTGCCGAGGGCCGCCGAGCGGTAGCCGGGCTCGGGGAGCCAGCGGGTGGCGGGGTGCCTGTTGGCGACCTCCTTGAGGATCGGGCCCAGGCGGGAGGTGAGCTCCACGGCGCCGGCCAGCTCGTACCAGGCGTTCTTGCGCACGCAGTTCGTGATCCGCACGTCCAGGGAGAACTTCAGGCACGCCTCCGCGCCGGGCGCGTACACGGTCCGTACGGACGACGTCGGCAGGACCACCGGCCCCTGCCCCAGGTCGATCAGCTCGGCCCCGAACGCGGGCCTCAGCAGCTCCACCTGCCACGGATGCGCCGGAAGCAGGCGGTAGCCGCGCGGCGCCTCGCCCATCGTGTCGAGCACCGACGCGTCGCCGCCCTCGGCCAGCACGTCCTCGCGCACGCCGAGCAGCCGGACGGGGAACTCGGCGTGTGCCTCGGGCGCGTAGCGCAACCAGCCGTCCCCGCCGCGCGCCTTGGGGCTGGGGTGGAAGGGATGGCCGAACACCAGCGACTGCTCCGAGGCCAGCCACGGATCGGCGGGCGGGACGGCGTCCTCCCGCGCGCGCAGGATCATGGCCACCGCCTCGCGGCTGGCCGTCACCTGCTCGGCGAACTCGCCGTTCGCCCCGTGGAGGTCGGACTCGACCATCCGTACCAGCTCGCCGGTCGTCAGCGGCTGCCAGGCGCCCTCCTCAAGGCGCTCAGGCCGGCCGTCGAAGCGCAGCGCCGCGCCGCCGTGGGTGCGGACCCGCAGCAGCGTGCCCGCCACCCGCAGCAGCAGGTACGGCGGCGCGGGCCAGACCAGACCGCGCGGCCCGGCCACCTCCCGCACGCAGCAGCGCAGCAGGGCCGCCAGCGTCGCCTCCTCGGCTGTTTCCTCAGCCGGCGCAGAGGGCGCGTCGAGGGCCGGAGCGTGCATTCAAGCTCTCCTCAGGTAGTTGGGCCCGCTGGTGCCGTAGAACTTGTTGACGTCGCGGGCGCCGGAGCGTTCCTTCGCGACGAGCGTCCCAGCGGTGATCATGGACTTGCCGGTGAGCCTGGCCGCGTCCAGGGTCCTGGCGCGCAGGATCCTGGCCATGGGGTCCTCGCCGTACTCGTGGAGGGCCTCGGCCAGCGTGCCGCGCAGCAGTGCCGCGGCCTCGGCGTGCGGCATCGCCCCGAACGCCACGGCCGCGGCGGCCAGATGCAGCGTGATGGTCACGAACACGTCGGCCAGCGCGTGCGGATCGTCGTTCAGCATCCGCTCGTCGGCGAACGCGGGCACCTCGATCCCGGCCGCCCGCAGCCTCGCGGGTGAGGCCAGCAGCCCGTCGTTGTCCTTGACGAGCAGCCGCGTCCGGTCGCCTTGGAAGACGAGGGCGAGGTTCTGCTGGTGGGCTTCGAGGGCGACGCCGTAGCGCACGAAGAGCCGTACGTTCCAGCGCAGCAGCAGCCGCAGGTAGGCGGGGACGACGTCGCCCACCTCGTCGAGCACCCCGGGCGCGCCCAGCGCGGCCACCGGCACGATCTTCCCCTCGGGCAGCCGCCTGACCATCCAGGCCAGGTACTCGTGCCCGGCGTGCGCGTGGACCTGCTCGTCGGCCAGCACCACGTCCGGGCCGGCCAGCTCGCGGAGCAGCAGCTCGGCCTTCGCCCCGTCGCCGAGCGTGCCCGGCTTGATCGACCGTCTGTTCCGGGCGCCCAGGGTGCTGATGGGGAGGGGCAGCTTGAGATGGGTACGGGGGTCGATCTCGACGGTCCGCATGGACAGGGTGGGCCGCACGGTCAACCGCGCCTCGTCGAGCAGCCGTACCCCGTCGATCTTCCGCACCTCGCCGGCCGTCAGCGGGTGGACGGGGAACAGCACCTCGTCCGGCCCCACCTCCCACCCGCCCGCGTCGGCGGGGAAACGCTCGGCGGAGCCCGGCGCGAGCGCCCGGCGGGGCACGGCAGCCCACCGCAGCTCGAACGAGGGCGCGAACTCCGGCGCGTACGCCAGCAGCTCCTCCTCCGACAGCCCCACCCGCGCCCGGGACGTCGGATAGACGGGATGGTCCACGAAGGCGGCCAGCGCCTCATAGGACGGCCCCCGCGCGAGCACCTCCCCGGCATGCGAGTCGTGCAGCTCCAGAGCGGTCAGGGCCGCCAGGCACTCCTCGAAGAAGGCCGCGACCCCCTCCGAGTCCGCCGGGTCCGCCACCTCGACCAGCGTCTCCAGCACCTGCTCCAGCCCGAGCCGCTCCTCCGAGGTCACCACGAAGTCCTGGAACAGCGCGCCGGGCTCCAGTCGCACCCACCGGCCGTCCGCCAGAAGCAGCCCCGCGCCGTCCTTGGTCCGGCTGATCCGGGAGGACAGCCCGCCGTAGTCCTCGCGCAGCAACGCGTTCAGGACCCGGGCGGCCAGATAGGCCTCCCGATCGCTCATTCGACCACCCACGGACGCGCGGCCCGGTAGGCCTCGACGGCCGCGTCCACGGCGGCCCGGGAGGGCCCGACGGCACGTACGACGCCCAGATAGTCCCGGTTCGTGTGCGTGAGCGAGATGACGTCCCCGACGGCCCGCAGCGGCCGGTGCCACAGCCGGACGTCCCCTTCGACGAAGGTCTCGGCACCGGGGGCGTCCTTGACGGTCCCGGCCCGGTCGGCGACGAGGCTGACCGCACTCCCGTACGACGAAATTTCCGGAATGTCGGGCACAGCCTCCCCGAGATGCACCCGCAGGATCCACTCGAACAGCGGCACCCCGAGCACATCACCGAGCAGGAAGTCGCAATGGTCGCCGATCACCCGGTAGTTCACCTCGACGATGCGGGGCCCTCGCGGAGTGACCACGTACTCGGTGTGGCACGCCCCGAACCCGACCCCCAGCGCCCGCAGCGCCGCCAGCACGTGCTCGTGCGTCCCGTCCCGCGGCGCCCAGTCGAGCCGTTCCTCGATGAAGTACGGCAGCGCCCCCAGCGTCGTCTCGAACCCGCCGAGCACCCGCGTCCCGGACGCGTCCCCCAGCGTCTCCAGCGTCCGCAGCGGCCCTTCCAGGTACTCCTCGACGACCAGCGTCTCGCCCGGCCGCCGCTTCCTGACCAGGGCCACCGCGCCGGCCAGGTCGCGTTCGACGAGCATGACGTCCTCGCTGGCCACGCCCTCACGCGGTTTCAGCACGACCGGGTAGGGGAGGCGCTCGGGCACCGGATCGCCGGGGGCGAGCCGGATCGACCACACCTGCTCGACCCCGGCCTCGAGGAGCCTGCGACGCGTCAGGAACTTGTTCTTGGCGGCCACGCAGGCCCGCCAGTCCTTCCCGGGCAGCCCGAAGTAGGCCGCCGCGAGCGCCGTCTCCGCCTGCAGGTGGTCGGAGTTGGTGAAGATCGCGTCCGGCCTGCCGAGGCTCTCGACGGCGTCGATGAGGGCCCGCGGGTCGCGCACGTCGCACGCCACCGCGTACGGATGCAGCTCCGGCCGATCCGTCAGGACCGTGACCTCCAGCCCCAGCGCCTCGGCCGCGGGCAGGAAGCCGTCCGTCACGGAATCGGTTGTTTTGAGCGCGGTCAGGTAGAGCCGCAACGCGAAGGCACCCCCGAAGGATCAGGTAAGGCTAACCTAACTCGTCGATCTTAGCCCGAGAGAGATCACCCCGGGGCCCGGATACCGTAATCGCCGGCTAACTGCGAGGTCATAGGATGACAGGGGATTTCGGGAGGGGACGGCCTGTGGAGACGACCGCGGAAGAGCAACTCATCGGGCCCCTGCTTCTGGCACGCGGCACCATCGACAGATCCTCGGCGCTGCGGGCCAACGAGCAGTGGCTGGAGCAGGCGTGGACCGATCCGTCGACCAGGGTGCTGGTGATCGACGACGGTCACACGCTGGTGCGGCGGTCGGGAGACGCGGTGCAGGCGGTGCTCTACGCGCCGGCCGACGCGCCGCCGGGCGAGCGCTACCTGCTCGGGGTCGAGGACGGTGTCGCCTACTTCGCGGTGGCGGCGCCGCTGCCCAGCGGCCCCGGGCGCGACGTCAACGGGCGCGTGACGGTGCCCATGAGCCTGCGCGACACGCCCGAGGGTGAGCCGGTGGCGGCCGGGCTGCGCCAGGTCGGGGGCCTGCTCGGCGACCGTGACGCCGGCCTGCTGGTCTACGCGGTGGCGCTGGAGGCCTGGCACACGACCCACGAATACTGTCCGCGCTGCGGCACCCGCACCGACGTGCGGGCCGGCGGGCACATCCGCGTCTGCCCGCAGGACGGCAGCCAGCACTTCCCCCGCGTCGACCCCGCGGTGATCATGCTGGTCCGCGACGAGGACGACCGCTGCCTGCTCGCCCGCGGCCCGCAGTGGCCGGAGGGGCGGCTGTCGATCCTGGCGGGGTTCGTGGAGCCGGGGGAGTCGCTGGAGCACGCCGTCGCCCGTGAGGTGGCGGAGGAGGTCGGCGTCACCGTCGTCCGCCCGCGCTATCTCGGCAGCCAGCCCTGGCCGTTCCCGCGCAGCCTCATGCTGGGCTTCTTCGCCGAGGCGATCTCGACCGAGCTCACGCCGGACGCCGAGGAGATCGCCGAGGCCCGCTGGTTCTCGCGCGAGGAGCTGGCGCGAGCGCTGGAGTCCGGCGAGCTGCGCCTGCCCCCGCCGGTGTCGATCGCCCGCCGCCTGATCGAGACCTGGTACGGCGGCGAGCTGACCGGCGACTGGTGATCAGGCGGCCCCGAGCAGGGCCTTGACCTCGAGAGCTGAAGGGTTCGTGCGCACGACGCGGCCGTCGGGGGTGTCGATCACCACGGTCGGCACCACCTGGTTGCCGTTGTTGACGCTCATCACGAACTCGGCCGCCGACGGGTCGCGCTCGATGTCGATGTCCTTGAAGCTGATGCCCTCGCGGGTGAGCTGGGACTTGAGCCGCTTGCAGGGGCCGCACCAGGTGGTGCTGTAGACGGTGAGCGCCATGTCGGGAGATCCCTCCGGAGATCAGGAAAATAGGCGCTCCTTGCAACAACCGGACTGTGCAAGTTCATTCCTGAGGCGGGGGTGTCCCGCCTCGGGCGCTCAGCCGATGCGCTCGGCGATCCAGGCCTGCACCTGCTCGGCCACTCCGGGCTCGCGATAGAGCGGGTTGCTGTGGTTGATGCCCGGCTGGGTGATCACCGTCACGGGCACGCCCACCTGCCCCAGCATCGTCTTGAGCACCTGGCTCTGCAGCGGCGGCACGAACTCGTCCTTGGAGTGCACGGTCAGCATCGGCGCGTCCTTGCGGCTGGCGTGCCAGGCCACCTCCATGCTGGCCCAGACCCGCGAGCACTTGCCCTTGGGCGCGCAGCCTCCGGCCAGGCGGATGGCGGCCGTACGGAGCTTGCGCTTGTTGGGGTCGTCGGACTTCTCGCCGTCGGAGTAGGCGCGCAGCGGCGAGATGATCGGCGACAGGCCCACGACGCCCTTGAGGCCGGAGATGCCGTCGCCGTACGTGCCCACGGCCGCCGCGATGTGGCCGCCGGCGGAGAAGCCCACCACCACGTAGTTGCTCGGGTCGAACGCCCACCGCTCGGCGTGCTTGCGGGCCAGCGCGATGGCGGCCAGCGCGTCCGAGCGCTGCGCGGGCCACACCGCGTCGCCGGAGAGCCGGTAGTTGAGGTTGAAGACCGTGTAGCCCAGCTCGGCGTACTGGCGGACGATCTCCTTCATGTAGCGCTTGTCGCCGCCCGACCACCAGCCGCCGTGGATCAGGAAGACGCCGGGGCGCTGCTGGCCGTCGGGCGTCCACCAGACGTCCATGGCTTGACGTGCCTGGGGGCCGTACGAGACGGTCTCGGAGGCGAAGTCGCCGAGACCGTACTGGTCGACGACATCGGTGGGGCCGGGCGTCGGCTCCTTGTTGGCGCTGGCGGCCACGGGTGTGAGCACGACGGCAGCGAGCGCGAGCACGCCCGCGAAAACCGCAGTTCGCACGGCCTTCCTTTCCCCCATGCAGATGGTCGGACCCATTGTGAGGGAAGAGACCGGTTCTTTGCATCTGGTGGCTATGAACATACGTCGGCCCGCATGTTGCCAGAATAAAGAGGCTGTCCGCTACACCTGCGAGTATGTACGGGTGAACAATATGGATGACGTCCTGTCCGGTCTCGACCCCGAGCAGCGCGCGGTGGCCGAGGCGGTGCGCGGTCCGGTGTGTGTGCTGGCCGGCGCGGGCACCGGCAAGACCAGGGCGATCACCCATCGCATCGCGCACGCGGTCCGCAGCGGGGTGGTAGACGCGCAGAGCGTGCTCGCTGTGACGTTCACCACTCGGGCGGCGGGGGAGCTGCGCCAGCGGCTGCGCGCGCTCGGGGCGCCCGGTGTGCAGGCCCGCACGTTCCACGCGGCGGCGCTGCGGCAGCTCACCTACTTCTGGCCGAGGGTCATCGGCGGCGCGGCGCCCTCGGTGATCGAGTCCAAGCTCCCGGTGCTGGCGGAGGCCTGCCGCCAGGTCCGGAAAACTCCGGACCGGTCCGAGTTGCGGGACATCGCGGCCGAGCTCGAGTGGGCCAAGGTCACCCAGATCGGGCCGGAGGACTACGTGACGGCCGCGGCGAAATACCACCGCACGCCCCCGGTCCCGCCGGAGGAGGTCGCTCGCCTTTATGAGGCGTACGAGCAGATCAGGCGCGAACGCCACCTGGTCGACTTCGAGACCATCCTCGAGCTGACCGCCGCCGTGATGACCGAGCACAAGGAGGTCGCGGGGCAGATCCGCCAGCAGTACCGCTACTTCGTGGTGGACGAGTACCAGGACGTCAACCCGCTGCAGAAGCTCCTGCTCGACACCTGGCTCGGGGGCCGCGACGACCTCTGCGTGGTCGGCGACCCCAACCAGACGATCTACTCCTTCACCGGCGCCACCCCGCGCTACCTGACGGGCTTCGCGGTCGAGCACCCCGACGCCGCCGTCATCAAGCTGGTGCGCGACTACCGCTCGACCCCGCAGGTGGTCGAGCTGGCCAACCGGCTGATCGTCAGATCCCCGCACCGGCTCGACCTGGTGGCCCAGCGCCCCGACGGCCCCAAGCCGTCCATCTCCGACTACGACGACGAGCCCGCCGAGGCAGCGGGGGCGGCCCGCGCGATCAGGAAGCTGCTGGACAAGGGCGTGCCCTCGCGGGAGATCGCGATCCTGTTCCGCGTCAACTCGCAGTCGGAGGCGTACGAGGAGGCCCTGTCCAAGGCCGAGATCCCGTACGTGCTGCGCGGCGCCGAGCGCTTCTTCGACCGCCCGGAGGTCCGGCAGGCGGTCGTCCTCCTGCGCGGCGCGGCCCGCGCCTATGCCGGGGAGCCGCTGGCCGCCGAGGTCCACCACATCCTGACCGGCATCGGCCTGACCCCGTCCCCGCCGGGCGGCGGCAAGGCCAGGGAGAAGTGGGAGTCCCTGAAGGCGCTGGCGGACCTGGCGGAGGACATGGCGGCCGAGGGCGCCGACCTGCCCGCGTTCGTGGCCGAGCTGGAGCGCCGGGCCTCCGAGCAGCACGCCCCGCCCGTGGAGGGCGTCACCCTGGCCTCGCTCCACGCCGCCAAGGGCCTGGAGTGGGACGCCGTCTTCCTGGTCGGCCTGACCGACGGCATGCTCCCGATCATCTACGCCGAGTCCCCGGAGCAGATCGAGGAGGAGCGCCGCCTCCTCTATGTGGGTGTCACCCGCGCCCGGGAGCACCTCTCCCTCTCCTGGGCCGGCGCCCGCGCCCCCGGCGCCCGCAGGACCCGCCGTCCCTCCCGTTTCCTCGACGGTCTCGGCTCCCGCGCCTCCTCCGCGTCCCCGCCCCGCGTCTCGACCGCCCCTCGCGAACGGCGTGCGGTGGCGGCGCCGGTGAGCTGCCGGGTGTGCGCGAAGACGCTGGTGGCGGCCGCCGAGCAGAAGCTGGGGCGCTGCTCCACGTGCCCGGCGGACTACGACGAGGCCCTCCTCGAACGCCTGAAGGCCTGGCGCACCGCCACCGCCAAGGAGGCCAAGGTCCCGCCGTACGTCGTCTTCACGGACGTGACCCTCCAGGCCATCGCGGAGCGCGCGCCTTCCACGGAGCAGGAGCTGCTGTCGATAGCGGGCATCGGCAAGATCAAGGTGGACCGCTACGGCGAGGCCGTCCTGTCTCTCTGTCGCGCCGACTGACAGCCCCGCTTTAGTCCCATATAAGAGGCACGTCAGACTTGTCCCCAACACCCGAGATCCCAAGGGGGACGGATACGTGAACGAGGCGCTGAAGGAGCTGCTGGATCTGCTCGACCTGGAGCAGATCGAGCTCGACATCTTCCGGGGACGGAGCCCGGAGGAACGCATCCAGCGCGTCTTCGGTGGTCAGGTGGCGGCCCAGGCCCTCGTGGCGGCCGGCCGTACGGTGCCGAAGGACCGTCACGTCCACTCTCTGCACGCCTACTTCATCCGCCCGGGTGACCCCTCCATCCCGATCATCTACAACGTCGACCGCCTCCGCGACGGCCGTTCGTTCACCACCCGCAGGATCGTCGCCGTCCAGCACGGCAAGGCGATCTTCACGATGTCGGCGTCGTTCCACATCGCCGAGGAGGGCGTGACGCATCAGGCGTCCGTCATGCCGCAGGTGCCCGACCCCGAGACGCTCCCCACGTTCCGGGAGCGGATGTTCGAGGCGGTCGGCGACCACCCCGAGCTCCGCGAGTGGTTCTCGCGCCCCCGCCCGGTGGACGCCAGGTACGTCTCGCCGCTCACCTGGGAGGCGTTCAAGAACCCCGACCTGCGCAGCGCCGAGACCAACGTGTGGTTCCGCTACCACGCCGACCTGCCGGACGACCCGCTCCTGCACGTGGTGCTGGCCGCGTACGCGTCCGACTTCACGCTGGTCGACACGATCCTGCTGGCCCACGGCATGGCCTGGGGCGCCTCCAACGTCTCCGGCGCCTCGCTGGACCACGCCATGTGGTTCCACCGCCCCTTCAGGGCCGACGACTGGTTGCTCTATGCTCAGGAATCCCCCTGGTCGGGGGGAGCTCGGGGACTCGCACGCGGCGAGATGTTCACTGCCTCGGGCGAGCTCGTGGTCTCGGTCGTCCAAGAGGCCATGATCCGCCTGACGAAATAGTGCCGACACGCCGCGTGCAATAGGCCGCCAGGCGCGGTCAATGTAACAAAATCGCAGGTAGAAAATATGTTGCCCCTTCCCGGGTTCCCGGTTTAGGGTCATGGTCAAGCGAGTCGGACACTACTGTTCCGACGATCCAGAGAGTGGAGGTGAGTCACCGTGATCAGCATTCAGATGGCAGCTACGCAGTGGCTCGCTTCCGCATGCCGTGACTCGGTGAGACTCGTTGACGGTCCCACCAAGCTGCGGCAGGAGAAGTCTGCCCGTAGCCAGGCCGCCGCCTACGGCGCGCGCGCCCACTTCGGCGCTGCCACGCCAGCTGCTCCTGTCTACACCGCACGTATCGAACTGCCGGCTTACCAGCTCACCAATGGTGGACTGTGGGGTCCGCAACCCTGGAGGGATACACCGGTCATAACCTGACCGGCGTATACAGCCCCCAGGCCGCGGATCCTGCAGACGGATCCGCGGCCTTACTTATTTGTCCGTGATTCCCGACCACCTACGAGGTGTCCGACCAAGATCAAAAAGATCTGACAAAAGGAGAAAGCAGATGGGGGCGAAGACGATCATGGACCTGATCGACGAAGCCAAGATCCCCTGCCGTACCGACCCTGACCTGTGGTTCGCCGAGTCGCCGGAGGACGTCGAGTTCGCCAAGGCTCTCTGCGGCGGCTGCCCGATCCAGAAGGCCTGCCTGGCCCGCGCGCTCGAGCGCGAGGAGCCGTGGGGCGTCTGGGGCGGCGAACTCATCCTCAGGGGAGCGATCGTTCCCCGTAAGCGTCCGCGCGGGCGTCCCCGCAAGCACCCGGTCGCTGCCTGAACACCGCACCTTCAACCAGAAAGCGAACAAACCAATGAGCACTCAGATCACGAGGAGCCGAGCAGTGCCGGATCTCATCCATGACCTGGTGAGTGACCGAATACAAACCCTCCACCGCGAGGCGGAGGAGCAACGCCTCATCGCGCGCGTCACCCGTGTGCAGCGTGCGCGGCGCAAGGTCCAGCGGGCGAACGACCGCCTCCGCGAAGCCCTGAGCCGCCAGATCTGACCGGGGAGATCCTGCCGCCGGCGCAGGATCTCCCCGCAGATCCCTTTTCAGAGAGCCGGGCGCCCGAAGCGCCCGGCTCTCCGCGTATAGCTACGCCCCCGAACCTCGCCGCCCGCACCCCGCACCCCGGAACCCCGGACCCCGCACCCCGGAACCCCGGACCCCGGACCCCGCAGGCCGCGTCCGCAGTGCGCGGCCCGTCGGACGCCATCGCCTTCGGGTGTCGCATCCCCGGAGCCGCCGCCGGTGATCGCTCAGGCCGTCGGCCGTACACCCGTCGTCCGTGACGGATGCGCGACGAACTCCTCCTCCGCCCGCCACAGCCGGGCTGCCATCCAGGCGACCCCGATCGCCGCCACCACGAGCCCGGCCAAGTACACCGGCACCGGCACCACGCTCCGCAACGACCCCGGAACCATCCCCACCGCATAGAGCACCACCCCGACCGCGGGCATGGCCCCGCTCCTGATCGCCGCCACGCTGAAGGTCAGCACCCCCGCCAACAGCACGGCCGACGTGATGAGGAATGCCCGCCCCGTGCTCCCCGCCAGCAGTTCGCTGACCGTGCCCCCGCCGAGGTAGGGGAAGACGAAGTGCAGGATGTACTCGATGGCGAACGCCCCGGCCAGCCCGGCCGAGTTGAGCACGTACCCGATGAGTCCGAGACCGCCTGCCGTACCCCGAACGATCAGGTAGATGCCGGTGATCGCGAGGAGACCCGTCAGCGCCCCGAACGGCGCGATGGCGTGTGTGAACGCCGTCTCAGGCAGCAGCCCGGCGCGCCGGGCCGAGTTCACCACGAGCAGGACGGCGCACACGAACCCGGCCGCCGCCGTGACCCGGTAGACACCCATCTCTGGAGCCCTTTCTCTCGGTGATATCAAGCGATAACGCTCGTTATGATGCGCGTTATCGCCGGATATGGTGAGAGCGTGCCGAGAGACGTAAGCACCCCGAAAGAACTCGGCGCGCTGCGCCAGGGCCTGCTCGACGCGGCCATGCGCGTTCTCCGCGAACAGGGCGCCCTCCACCTCACCCTCCGCCGTGTCGCGGACGTCGCGGGCACCTCCACCATGGGCATCTACACCTGCTTCGGCAGCCGCTCCGGCCTCCTGGAAGCGATCTACGAGTACGGCTTCAGCCTCCTCCACGACGCCATGACCTCGTCACTGAACGGCCACGCCGACCCGCTGGCCCGGATCATGGCGGTGGCACGCGGCTACCGGGAGTTCGCGCTGGCGGATCCCGCGCTCTATGCGCTGATGTTCGAGCGCCCGCTTCCCGACTTCGACCCGTCACCCCAGCGCCGGAACGACGCCCTCAACCTCACCTTCGACCTCCTCACCCAAGCCACCTCGGCCGCGGCCCAGGCCGGGCTCATCCAGTCGAACGACCCGATACGTGCGGCGTACCTGGTGTGGACCACGATCCACGGCATCGTCAGCATCGAGCTGACCTGCTCACTCCGCAGCCCGCTACCGGGCTGGTTCCTGAACTCGCGCGAGGAAGGCGAACGCGTACTCACCGAAGGCGTCCGCGCCCTCCTCGCGGGCCTCACCTGAACGACCGCGGAAGCGGCGCCCGGCCGCCTGCCGTGATGTCGGCACCACGGGAAGAAGGCCCCTCGCGAACGGCACCGACTCCTACCGGCCGGCCAAGACTCAGACCGCCACAGCCAAGAAATCCACAGCGGGCTGACAATTCACGACCCACTCGACGAGCAGTCGGTAGTCGCGGCTACTCCGTGGGCCGGCGTGCCTGTCTTACTTCCCGGTCGACTGCCCAGGCGTCCGCCACCGTGCCCAGGTGCCCGAGCTTGTCGGGGTTGATCACCGCGCGGATCGTCTGGATCTGCCCGTCGAGTACGTCGAGCGTCAGGGTGTGGAGCACCTTGCCGTCCCGGTCGCGGAAGATCGCGCCCGGCTGGCCGTTGACCTCGTGCGGCTCGCCCGTCACGCCGATCAGAGCCATCCGAGGGAAGGCGGAGGCGAGCAGCCGGGCCACGTTCTGGGCGCCGACGACGGCCTTGGCCAGTTGCGGGGCCTTCCCGCCGCCGTCGCCGACCATCGACACGTCGGCAGCCAGCAGGTGCTGCAGTCCGACCACGTCGCCTTCGCGGAGGGCATCGAAGAACCGCGATGCCAGCTCGTCCCGCTCTTTGCGATCCGCCTCGAAGCGGGGTCGGCCTGCGGCCATATGGCGCCGCGCCCGTACCGCCAGCTGGCGGCACGCCGCCTCCGAGCGCCCCACGGCCGACGCGACCTCGGGAAAGCCGAAGTCGAACACCTCCCGCAGCACGAAGACCGCCCGCTCAAGCGGGGACAGCCGCTCCAGCAGCAGCAAGGCCGCCATCGACAACGAGTCGGCCAGCTCCGCCGACCGTTCCGGGTCCTGGTACGGGTCGGCGAGCAGCGGCTCGGGAAGCCACGGCCCGACGTACTCCTCCCGCCGGACGCGGGCCGAGCGCAGCACGTCGATGGAGATCCGGGTCACCGTGGCCGACAGGAACGCCTTGGTCGACCTGGGCTCGGTCGGGGTGGCCTCGAAGCGCAGCCAGGTCTCCTGAACCGCGTCCTCGGCCTCGCTCACGCTGCCCAGAATCCGGTAGGCGAGCGAGAACAGCAGCGGCCGCAGCCCCTGAAACTCCTCGGCCCTGCTCATGCCAACTCCTCCTTGAAACCCTGCCGCCACGAGGGGCAGCGCAACTGCCGGCCGAGCTCCCGCTTGGCCTTGCCGTCGGACAAGCCGCGCTCCTCGCCCATCATCGTCACCACCACCTGCCCGCCCAGCAGCGGGGCCGCCCATACGGGCACCCACGTCGGCCGCTTCGCTCCCGCGCGCTCCGCCAGATGGGGCAGCTCCGCTCCCGCCTGCCACGAACACTCGCATGATCATCTCCCTCCGTGAACGACCACCGGCCCCCCTACGGACCGGGGTCAGAAGATCGGAAACTGTGCGTCGTCGCCTGTCAGCCGGTAAAGGCCCCAGGACCGAAGCGGCCCCACGCGACGAACGCCGCAACCGCGAGATAGATCAGATTCAGCACCACGAACGCGGCTTCCCCACGTCGGCCGTGGGTGATCATCGCGCCGACCATCAGCAGGATCCAGCACACCGCGGTCACCGCCACCAGAACCGGCGCGATGCCGAGCACGGCGGGCATGATCAAGCCCACCGCGGCCAGGAGCTCAAGGACGCCCAGGGTCCTGACGAAGCCGGCGCTGGCGTCCGCGGTCCATCCCCCACCACGGAACACAGCCAGCTTCTCCCTGGGCACGAACGTCTTGCTGATCCCGCCGCTCACCGCCACCGCGGCCAGCAGCCCGGCAGCGATCCACAACGCGAGGTTCATCGTCCACTCCTTGACAGAGAATTGCCTGCACCCCCTAGACGAGACAGCAACCCCCGCCAGTGACATCGCGTGCGTACGGCCATCTCGGGCACGTCCTCACCCCGCCGGCACGCTGATACCCGCTACCAGCCCGCAAAGGGCTCCCGATTGTGAGGACGCTCACACCGTGTCACAGCTCAGCAGGGTGTCTCGTCTCAGAGGGCATGACGAACTCGGAACAGACCACAGTGCTGATCACCGGCGCCAACAAGGGGCTCGGTTTTGAGGCGGCCAGGCGGCTCGGGGAGCAGGGCTGGACGATCTTCCTCGGCTCGCGCGACGAAGAGCGAGGGCGGGCGGCCGCCGCCAAGCTGACCGACGGCGGCGCGAACGTGGTCATGGTCCCCCTGGACGTGACCTCGGACGAGTCGGTGAAGGACGCGGTACGGCTCGTTCGCGAGCACACCGACCGACTGGATGTATTGATCAACAACGCCGGCGCGCCGGGAAGCGTCGTCGCGCCTGCGGACGCGACGGCTGACGAGATTCACTCCGTCTACGACACCAACGTGTACGGACCGATCAGGGTCACGCACGCGTTCCTTCCCTTGCTGCAGGCAGCGGACAATCCGCGGGTGGTGATGGTGTCCAGCGCCGTCGGCGCCTTCGCGGTCGTGACCGATCCGGAGCAGCCCGCCTCGAAGATGCACGAGCTCGCCTACAGCTCGTCGAAGGCGGCACTGAACATGATCACCGTCCGGTACGCCCAGGCGCTCCCAGAGATCAAATTCAACCTGGTCACTCCCGGAGAAGTCGCCAACCGCAAGTTCGCCGCCACCGACATGAACCATCACACCGGCCAGCTGACGGTCACCGAGGGCACCGACCCGATCGTCAAGCTCGCGATGATCGATGCCGACGGGCCAACCGGCATCTTCATCGACCGCCTTGGCCCCGTTGCCTGGTGACGGCCCGGGGCTCGGGCGCCGGTCGCGTGGTGATTGCCCGGGGCTCGGGTAACGGCTGCGTGGTGACTGGCCGGGGCTCGGGTAACGGCTGCCTGGCGACGGCCCGGGACTCGGGCACCGGTACCCACCGGTAGGTAGCGTCCGCGGGCACGGTCGCCCGTGACGCCTACAGGCCACGCCTCGCATTGCCATAACGGTTCCGGTGCCCTGACCTGCGAGAAAGTCATCTCTTGGTGCGTGGCTCCTGGCCTCAGTTCGACTCTGCCGGAAGATGTGCCCTGATGCTCGGCTCTCGGCGTCGGTTCGACACTGCCAGGGGGATGTGCCGTGTTGCTCACCCACCGGCGCCGGCTCAGCACCCTGGAGGGGGTGTGCTGACCATCAGCGCCGGTGGGATCACCGAGCATGGCACGGGCACATGCACGGGCCTTGTGGACCGAGCCGGGCCGGAGGTCACGGACCCGGACGGGCCGTTCCGGAAGCCGGATCGGTCACGGACATCAGGGCGCCGCACTTACTTCAGGCACCATGACGCCGAACCGTGCGCGAGCTCATGCCAGCCTGACCGCGTTCGTGCTACCCGCGCCATGGGGGGTGGGGGAGCGAGTGGGTCCGCGGAGGTGGTGAGCAGGCGCGCGGATCGGCGCATGTGGATCCTTTCGCGTTAGTAACGGCTTGCACTCGTATCATTACACAGCGAAGTCAGAAGTTAACCTGATGTTCAGTAAAATTCCTGCGGCCCGCCAACAAGCCGCCGGATCAGCCCCAACGGCCGGGACGATCAACCGATGGCCAGGGCCTCGTCGTTGGGATCGTCGGCGAAGCCGGGGACCCAGCGGATCACCTCGTCGCGGAAGCGCGCCGTGGTGCCCAGCTGGCACAGGACGCCGATGCCTGCCGCGTGGACCCGGTGGATGAGCACGTACGAGGCAGGCAGGTTGAGCTGGCGGACCACGTTGGTGGGCCGCAGATCCGTCACGCTCGCGGCCTGGGCCTGCAGCCACTCCCGGCTGAACGTGAACTCCTCCACCGCCGTGGGCTCCACGTACGGCGCGAGAAAGGCCCGCAGCGCGTCCGGATCGATCTCGATGTCGCTGCGGATGAACCCTTCCCGGCGCAGGCCCGCCGTGACGGTCTCCATGTCGCCCTCGTTGAAGATCCTCGTCAGCCGCCCGAACGCCTTGGGGTAGCCCCCGGGCAGGCGGTTGACCGCGCCGAAGTCGAGGACTCCGAGCTTGCCGTTGGCCAGCATGCGGAAGTTGCCCGGGTGCGGGTCGGCGTGGAGCATCCCGACCCGCGCGGGGGAGCAGAAGAGGAAGCGTACGAAGAGTAATCCCGCCCGGTCGCGCTGCTCCTTGGTGCCCTCGGTGATGACGCGGGACAGCGGGGTGCCGTCCATCCACTCGCTGACCAGCACCAGCTCGTTGGCCGCGACCACATCGGGGACGTGGAAGTCGGGATCATCGTTGAACTCCAGCGCGAAGGCGTGTTGGGCCTCGGCCTCCCGGAGATAGTCGAGCTCCTCCGCGACCCGTTCGCGCAGCTCCGCCAGCACGGCCTTCACGTCGAGGCCGGGCAGCAGCACGCCGAACAGTTTGCCCAGCCGCGCCAGCTGCGCGAAGTCGCCGAGCAGAGCCTTGCCCGCCCCCGGATACTGGATCTTGACGGCTACCTCCCTGCCGTCGTGCCACACGGCCTTGTGCACCTGGCCGATGGACGCCGCGGCCGTCGGCTGGTCGTCGAACGACAGGAAGTTTTCTCGCCAGTCGTCACCCAACTGCTCGGTGAGCACCTTGTGGACGGTGGACACGGGCAGCGGGGGAGCGGCGTCCTGAAGCTTGGTCAGCGTGGCTCGATAGGGACCGACGATCTCCTGCGGCAGCGCCGCCTCGAAGATGGACAGCGCCTGCCCGAGCTTCATCGCGCCGCCCTTGAGCTCGCCGAGCACCTTGAAGATCTGCTCGGCCGTACGCTGCTGAACCTCCTGAGCCACGATCTCCGCAGACTTGCCGCCGAGCCGCTTGCCCAGCCCGAGAGCGGCGCGGCCGGCGAAACCGAGCGGAAGGGCGGCCAGCTTGGCGGAACGCGTGACAGCACGGCGCGGAAGATCGCTCACCCTCATGCGCGGAACCTCGACGAGATACCGCTTCCCCCCTTCATGGTCATCCTCTGAGCACGTCAGTCGCGGTTAGGAGACATGACCATTCTTAGCGAATATGGATTGTTTCGCATACAACGACATTGCGGATGTATGGTCCACGACCGTCTTTTCCAGCGCCAATCAGGTGTTACGTCCATTGTGCCGTTGGTCACAGCCGACTCTCTGCCATCAAGGTAGGCGAGCGCATGGCCCGCCACCGCCGCCGCGACCAGCGCCGCCAGGGTGACGTCGCAGGCGATCTCGCCCGGCGGATATCCGCCCAACCGGGCGGTGACGATCGGCCACATCGGGTCGCGATCCCGCCGCGTCAGGTCCAGGCAGTGCAGGCACGCCGTCTTCCCCGGGATGACCAGCGGGCCCACGGTCCCGTGCCCTTCGAAGGCCGAGGCCAGGAGGTGCGGGATGCCGAGCGCGGTCAACTCGTTGACCAGCACCCCGTCGAGAGGGGCGACGGGTGTGAGTATGACGAGGTCGGGGCGGTCCGACTGATCCCCGAGGTAGGGGCCTCCCGCCATCGCGTTGACGGACGGCCGCGGCACGCTCTCGTCTTCCTCGGTTTGGGGGATGCGGGCGCCTTGCGTAGCTCGGGTGGTGCGAGGACCTTTCCCGGCTTGCGGGCGTTGGGGTTGGGCGGGCTGGGCTGTCGGAGTTCCTTCGGCGCCGCGGCTGTTTGCGGTGGCGCGGCGGTTGTCTTTTGCGCGGGTGGTGGGCAGGGCTGGGTTGGTGCCGGTGGTGCCGGTGGTGCCGGTGGTGCCGGTGGTGCCGGTGGTGGCGATGGTCTGGGGTGGGTTGGCGCCGGCGGTGGCCATGGGCTGGGCCGCGGCGGTGCCAGCGGTGGGCTGGGCCGTGGTTGTGCCGATGGTGGGCTGGGGTGGGGCGGTGGCGGTGGGCTGGGGTGGGGTGGTGGCAGTGGGCTGAGGTGCGGCGGTGTGGAAGGGGGCGGGAGGTGCGGTATCGGTGGAGGCGGCCGGACTGCGCCGCGCCGTGGGGGTGCGGCCGCCTGAGGTGAGTCGCCGGGCGACCGTCGCGGCGCCGACCTCGCGGGGGAGGCCCACCTCCGCCCACGTCAGGCCTCCCGGTGTGATGTCGCACGGGCGTGCCGTGGCCGGGTCGAGGATCCGGATGGTGCCGACTCCGGAGGCGGCGAGCAGGGCGGCCACCTGTGCGCCCACCCGGCCCGCCCCGTAGACGCGCACCCGCCGCTCGCGGCGGCGGGCGATGAGGCCGATCGCGCCGTCGGGGGCGGTCGAGGCGAGGTCGAGGGCATCGAGGTCCGGTCGCAGGCGGTCCCGTTCGGCCAGGGAGAGGTCGGCGATCGGCGCGGAGCTGGTGGCGGCGTCGTGGAGAGCGCCTTGGGCGGCGAGCTGATCCAGCAGGGAGCGGGCGCGGATCTCGTCCAGGCCGGCGGCGGCCGCGTCTCTCAGGACGCACTCCAGGTCGCGGGTGCCGTCGAGGCCCTCTATCCATCGACGGACGGCCTCGGTCAGGCCGCTCAACATGACGGCCCGGAGAGGGTGTGCGCCGTACTGGAGTGTGTGCTTGTCGCGGATGATGCGCCGGAGGGCGGGCTTCACACGTGGCCTCATGGCGGGAAGGGTTCCATGCCGGAGCAAGATCCCGAGGGGGTTCGGTGATGGCTGTGGATAACTACGGGTCGTGAAGGCGCCTGTGGAAGCAAGCAGGTCAGAGCACCGATGGGCGGCATATCCGGTTGATGACAGGCAAGGCCCGCCTCCGGTTGGCCGGGGAGGGCTGGGGCGGTTGCGGGTGAGCCCTGTGGAGGGGGTGGGAACGTGGTCGCCGGCGGTGGCTGTCGGGTGGTGTGGTGTGGGTGGTTGGGGTGTGGGAGTGGCCCTTGAGGGTCGGAATGTGGTCTTGGGCGGCGGCTGTCGGGTGGTGTGGTGCGGGTGGCTGAGGTGTGGGAGGGGCCCTTGGGCACGAAAGGGTGGCCTCAGGGTTCCAAACGCAGGGGCGTGACGCGGCCAAGGAGGGCGGCTGAGGGGGATCGTTAGATAAAGGTCTGGTAAATCAAGCTTTCCCGAAAAATGACCGAATGTCGGAAGCTCGAGGGGCCGGAATGAAGATCATTTAGAACGCTCCCATCACCACAAGACCCCGCAAACTACCCCAGAACCAAGACCGCCAAGGCTTGGAAGCCGTGCTGAGGTGGGAATCTTCCGTCTGGCCCGTGACCACGGCCTCCGCCCGCATGATCAGGCGCTCGACGCTCATCGGGAAACGCCGCATGCCCAAATTCACCGGCTCTTAATCATCTGACCAGCAGAAACAACGTCCACCCTCTGTGGAATTTCGCCAGGGTCGGCTACCGTGCATATGTGCCCCCCGAGACAGTCGAGGTTCGTCGCAGTTCTCGTCGCCGGCGTACGGTCTCCGCCTACCGCGACGGCGACAAGACGATCGTGCTCCTGCCCGCCTGGCTGAGTGGCGAAGACGCAGATGAATGGGTGAGCCGGATGCTGGATCGGCTGGCTGCGAAGGAACGCCGACGAAGGCCCACCGACGAGGCGCTGCTCGAACGAGCCAGAGAACTGTCAGCGAAATTCCTCGACGGCATGGCGGAGCCGGCGAGCGTGCGCTGGGTCGACAACCAGCAGCACCGATGGGGCTCGTGCACCCCCGAGAACGGCACGATCAGGATCTCGACCAGGCTCAAGGGCCTGCCCGAATGGGTCATCAACTACGTGATCATCCACGAGCTGGTGCATCTGCTGGTGCCCAGCCACGGTGCCAAGTTCTGGGCGCTGGTAGAACAGTATCCCAAGGCAGAACGCGCGCGCGGGTTTCTGGAGGGATTCTCGGCCGCGGCCCAGACGGCACCGGAGGAGTGTTGACGCGCATCGCCGCGGTCCTGGTACGACAGCGCATGGCACAGGCGGCGCCCCCGGGCGTGGATCCTGCACGCTTCCTCGAAGCGGTCGCGGAGGACACCTACGAGATGGTCGCGGGGCTGGAGCTCGTCACCCCGGTCCTGATCACCAGCGTTCCCGAGCTGGAGGAGATCGTCTGGCCGGGCACCGAAGTAATCACGATAAAAGACGACGAACCGCTAAAAATCATCCTTCAGCGCCTCAAGGCCGACCAAGTCGCTGTGATCAGCGCGGACGCGCCCGACCTGCCGCCCCTCCTCGTCGGCAAGCTGTTCAGGGAGCTCGGCAGGGCCGAGATCACCATCTGCCCGGCGGAGAACGGCGGCGCCGTGGCCATGGCCTGCGCGCTCCCCCCGCCCACCTGGGCGGACCCCGACCTCGACGACGAGCGGATCGTGGCCACCCTGCGCGCCCAGGCCCCGGGCCCCCGCAAGGTCGCCACCACCCCGGGCTGGCACCGCCTGCGCACCCCCGAAGACGTCGAACGCCTCGACCCCGGCCTGGAAGGCTGGGAAAGCACCAGGGCGCTGATCAGGGCACGGTGAGCTCGGCCAGCACCGCCCGGTGGTCGGTCTTCGGCACGTCGCGCACGCTGACCTCCTTCACCCCCACCCGCTCGTCCACCAGTACGTGGTCGATCGTGATGATCGGCGGCACCCGCTTGTTCGCCGGCCACGTCGGTATCAGCCCGGCCCCCACGGTGTCGGCCGCGTCCTTGTAGCCGCGAGCCAGCAGCCCGCGCAGGGCGGCGTGGTCGAGGGAGGCGTTGAAGTCACCCGCGATGATCCGGATCCGGTCAGGGGAAGTGGAGGGAAAGGCCGCCATGGCCTCGTTCCACTCGATGACCTGGGGTCCGAGCGGCGGGAACGGATGCGCATCGATGAACTCGATCGGCTTCCCGCCCGGCAGCGAGATCAGCGCGGCGGGCATCTGGTGCCCGACCGGCGGCATCAGGTTCCACAGCGGCTCCACCGGATGCCTGGAGTAGAGCCCGCTCCCGCCGGCGCTCCACTCGTCCTGCAGCACGCGGTACGGCATCAGCTCCTTGAGCCCGGCCTCGTCGAGGTCGGTGACCGCCCCGGGGGTGAGCTCCTGCGTGCTCAGCACGTCGGGCCGGAACTCGCGTACCAGCTTCATGATCGTCGCCGTGTCGGCCCGGCCGAACAGCATGTTGATAGTCATGACCTTCAGCGGCCTGCCCGTGGTGGCCTCCGCCCTGCCCAGAGCCCTGGGCAGCACGCTGAAGCCGAGTGCGGTCGTGGCCAGCAGCGCGACGGCGGTCGCCGCCCGCTTACGCCCGACCGCGGCGATCAGGAGCGGGACCAGCGAGCCGGCCGCGGCGTACGGGGTGGCGGTCATGATCTGCGTGGGCAGCGACCCCCGCTCGAGACCGGCCACCCGCACCACGGCCCACGCCGCGAACGGGGTCACGGCCAGCCAGGTCAAAGTAGTCGCGGGAAACTTCCGGCGCTTGCGCCGGGGTGTCACGATCGTGCCGCCGACGGCAGAAGTCTCCACGCAGCCCCCTATTTGGAACGACGCAAAAGACTCTAGCCAAACGTGCGTGAGCCCGAGCTAAGAGCCGCCTGTCCACGTGCGGCCAGCCGCCGCGTCGCCTCGTCGGACAGCTCGGGGATCGCGTCCACGGGGAACCAGCGCAGGTCGAGCGACTCGTCGCTGATCACGGCCTCGGCGCCGGGCGGGGCCACGGCCGCGTACTCGACGTCGAGATGCCAGCTGTACGGGGGATGGCACCACACCTCGTGCCTGTCGACCGCGAGCGGCCCGGGCAGCAACTCAAGCCCGGAAATTCCCGACTCCTCCCATGCTTCCCGCAGAGCAACATCCACGAGCGACATGTCGGAAATCTCGCAGTGGCCACCCATGGGCAGCCACTTCTTGGCCTTCGGATGCAGCGTGAGCAGCACCTGCGTGCCGTCGTGCGACAGCACCGCCGTCGTCGCCGTCAGATGCCCCGGCACGCATTCCCGCAGCATCGCATCGTCATGCGCACGCAAATGCTCCAGGAACTCCAGGCGCAACGCCTCTTCCTCGGGCGTGGGCGCGCTCCACGCGGACAGCACCGCCACCGCGTCGCCGTGCAGGCTCAACTCTCGTCGCCCTTGTCGTCCTTGTCACCTTCGTCGTCCGGCTTCGCCTCCAGCTGGGAGATGTCCCAGGCCGCCTCACCGCGTACGAACGCGTCGGGATCGTCGAGGTCGTCGGCCGTCGGCATGAGATCGGGGTGGCCCCACAGCGCGTCGCGCCCCTCGAACCCGCGCTCGCTCTCCAGCGCGCGCCACAGCGCCGCCGCCTCACGCAGCCGCCGGGGCCGCAGCTCCAGCCCCACCAGCGTGCCGAACGTCAGCTCCGCGGGCCCACCGGTCGCGCGCCGCCGGCGTACGGTCTCCGCCAGCGCCACGGCGGAGGGCAGCTTGCCCTCGGCGGCCTGGTCGACCACGGTGGCCACCCACCCCTCGACCAGGGCGAGCATCGTCTCCAGCCGCGCCAGAGCGGCCTTCTGCCGCTCGGTCTCCTCGGGCTTGAGCAGGTTGCCCCCGCTCAGCGCCTCCTGGATCGCCTGGGGATTGTTGATGTCGAGACCGCGGATCTGCTCCTCGAGCGCCGAGGTGTCGACCGTGATGCCCTTGGCGTATTCCTCGACCGCGCCCAGCAGGTGGGAGCGCAGCCACGGAACGTGCTGGAACAGCCGGTGGTGCGCGGCCTCGCGCAGCGCCAGGTAGAGCCGGATCTCGTCGGCCGGGATCTCCAGCCCCTCGCTGAATGAGGAGATGCCCCCGGGCAGCAGCGCGGCCGTGTCGGACAGCGGCAGGCCGATGTCGGTGGTGCCGACCACCTCGCGGGCCAGCGAACTGATCGCCTGCCCGATCTGCTGGCCGACCATCATGCCGCCCATCTGCTTGAGCATGCCGAGCAGCGGGCCGGCCATCTGCTGGGCCTCGGGAGGCAGCCCGGATCCGCCGAGCGCGCCGCCCATGGTCTCGACCATGCGCTCCGCGATCGGCTCGCAGAGCTTGCGCCAGACCGGGATGGTGTTCTCGATCCACTCGGACCGGCTCCAGGCCTGCGGGTTGGACACGCCGCTCGGCAGTGTCGTCGCCTCGTTCAGCCACAGGTCGGCCAGGCTCAGCGCGTCGACGATCTGACGGCGCTCGCCTTCCATGACGCTCGGATCGCCTTGGGCGACCACGGCGTGCCGGGCGATGTTCTTCGCCATGTCCCAGTTGACAGGGCCTGAACCCTGAGGCGCCGACAGCATGTCAGCGAACTGGCGCATCGCCTGAGCCATCTGCTCAGGGTTGCCGAACATGGCGAACGGGTTCTCGTTAGGGTCGTTTTCGCGACCTGGCAGGTCAGTCACCGCTCTACCTCGTGCAGGATGGAGGAGTCCACATCCGCCACGTTAGTCGTCCTACGGCGGATCAGTGCAAAGTGAGGACCTGGTGCCTACCTCGAAACGCCCGAGCCAACCCGTAGTAGCCGTCACCGGAGCGGCCTCCGGCATAGGCCGAGAGCTGCTCGCGAGGCTCGTATCCTCCGCGGATTTCCGCAGGGTGGTGGCCATTGACGAGGAGCGCGGTGATGTCGGGGAAGCCACGTGGAGAGTGATCGACGTACGGGATCCGCTCTTGGCGAACCGGATCTCCGACATCGACGTCCTGGTCCATCTGGCCGGTGACTACGCCGTCGACTCCGACCCGTCCGAGCGGCGCGCGTACAACCTGCGGGCCGCCCAGACGGTGCTGACCGCCTGCGCGGCGGCGCGCGTCCGGCGTGTGGTGCTGGTCACGAGCGCCATGGTGTACGGCGCCGCGCCCGACAACGAGGTGCCCCTGCCCGAAGACGCCCCCGTGGCGGCCGAGCCCGACACCGGCGTCGTGGGCGACTACCTGGAGATCGAGTCCCTGGTACGCCGGTCGCTGCGCAGCCACCCCGGCCTGGAGGTCACCGTGCTGCGCCCGGCCGCGGTCGTCGGCCCGGGAGTGGACACCGTCATCACCCGTCACTTCGAGTCGCCCAGGCTCCTGACGGTCAAGGGCTGCAACCCGCGCTGGCAGTTCTGCCACATCGACGACCTGGTCTCGGCACTTGACCTGGCCGCCCGCGGTGTCGTCACGGGCGTGGTCGCCGTCGGCTCCGACGGATGGATGGAGCAGGAGCAGGTCGAGGAGCTGTCGAGCATCCGCCGGTTCGAGCTGCCCGCGGGGCTGACGTTCAGCACGGCCCAGCGCCTCCACCGGCTCGGCATCACCCCGGCCCCGGCGACCGACCTGCACTACGTCGTCTACCCGTGGGTCGTCGACTGCACGGCGCTGCGCGAGGCGGGCTGGAAGCCCTCGTGGACGAACGAGGCCGCGTTCGAGGAGCTCCTGGAGCTGCGCGAGAACAGGACGACCGTGGTCGGCCGGCGCCTGCCCGTCAAGGAGGCCACGCTCACCGCGGCCGGCGCCACCGTGGCCGTCATCGGCACCGCCGCGATCGTCCGCCAGGTGCGCAAGAAGCGGCGCGCCTGAGAAATCCGCCGTCAACCCGGCCTTGACCAGGTACGACGGCGTTTCGGGAGTCCAGCGGGCGGATTTCTTGTTGGTAGGCTCTTTGCGTGGACGTCATCCGGTTGCTCGGCATTCGTGATACCGCCCTCTCCGTCGACGAGGTGCTGGCCGCCGTGGGCGACCACGCCGCCGGCGGCACCGCCCTCTTCGTGGGCACCGTGCGCGAGCAGGACCACGGAAAACCGGTGACCGGGCTCTCCTACTCGGCCCACCCCTCGGCGGAGGCCGAGCTGCGGCAGGTCGCCGAGAAGGTGGCCGCCGACTTCCCCGTGACGGCGCTGGCCGCCGTCCACCGCGTGGGCGATCTGGAGCTGGGCGAGGCGGCCGTCATCGTCGCGGTGGCCGCACCCCACAGGGACGAGGCGTTCAAGGCTTCGAGACGGCTGATCGACGACCTGAAGGCAAACGTCCCCATCTGGAAACACCAGGTGTTCGCCGACGGTGAGACCGAATGGGTCGGCGCCGGCGAATAAGCTCATCGACATGTCACGACGCGCCCTGACCCTTCTGCTCGCGGGATTCCTTGTGCTCGCGCTCGGCGTGGTGGGCGCGTTCAGTCCGGTCCCGTACGTCGTGCTGAGCCCCGGCCCGACCGAGAACACGATCGGCGAGGTCGACAAGAAGCCCGTGATCTCGATCAAGGGGCGGGAGACCTACCCGACCAGCGGCGCGCTGAGCCTGGTCACGGTGGCCTACCAAGGCGGCCCGGCCGCCCAGATCGACCTGCTGACGGCGTTGCGCGGCTGGATCGACCCGACCGTGGCGGTGGTCCCGCAGGAGACCATCTTCGCTCCCAACCGCGACCCCAAGGAGGTCGAGGAGGAGAACACGGTCGAGATGACCAACTCCCAGGACTCCGCCAGGGCCGCCGCCCTCAGCGAGCTCAAGATCCCCTTCAACATGGTCGTGACCGTGGTCTCCACGGAAAAGGGCCGGCCCGCCGACGGCAAGCTGCTGAAGGGCGACGAGATCAACTCCGTGGACGGCAAGCCCGCGAAGGACGTCGACGTCGTGGGTGACGCGGTCAAGGCGCACAAGCCGGGTGACAACGTGGCCTTCTCCGTCACCAGGGGAGGCCAGAAGCTCGACGTCACCGTGCCCACCGTGGCCGGGCCCAAGGGGCAGACCCTCGTGGGTGTGGTCATGCAGGCCAAGTACAAGTTCCCGTTCGACGTCGACATCAACGTCGGCGACGTCGGCGGGCCGAGCGCGGGGCTGATGTTCTCGCTCGGCATAGTCGACAAGCTGACGCCCGGTGAGATCACCGGCGGCAAGCGGATCGCCGGCACCGGCACGATCCAGCCGTCGGGTGAGGTCGGCGCGATCGGCGGCATCGCCCAGAAGATGGTGGGCGCGAAAGACTCCGGCGCGACGGTCTTCCTGACGCCCGCCGACAACTGCGCCGAGGCCATGCAAGCCGTGCCCGACGGGCTCCGGCTGGTCAGGGCCGACACGCTGCATGACGCGGTGCTCGCGCTCGACGCGCTGCGCACGGGCAAGGGAAACGTGCCCGCGTGCGAGGCCGGATGAAACTTCTGGAGCTCGCCGTGCGTTAGCCGTAGGGCTGGCACTGCGGTGTAAGTTGCCAGACACGGACCGTTTCTTCATCACGACGAGGGGTTGGCCTTGAGCTTCCGGACCCCAGGAGCCGGTAGGGCGATGCGCTTGCCCCGCCGTCCGAGACTGCTTCTGCCTGTGGCGATCGCTCTGGTGGCGATCGTGGCGCTATTTTTCCTATTTTCCGGTATTTATACCGACTATCTATGGTTTGACGCGGCCAGGTACACGTCGATCTTCACCGGCGTCCTGCTGACCGAGATCGTGCTGTTCCTGGTCGGCGCGCTGCTGATGGTCGGCATCGCGGGCGGCAACATGCTGCTGGCCTTCCGGACGCGGCCGATGTTCGGGCCGGCGATGTTCGGCGGGGGCAGCGGCGCCGATCGCTACCGCATGGCGCTCGACCCCCACCGCAAGCTGATCTTCATCGTCGGCATGGGCCTGCTCGCCCTCTTCTCCGGCTCCTCCTTCGCCGGACAGTGGGAGACGTGGCTGAAGTTCGTCAACGGCGAGTCGTTCGGCAAGCAGGACACGCTGTTCGGGCTGGACATCTCGTTCTACGTGTTCGACTATCCGTTCATCCGGATGGTGCTGAACTTCCTGTTCACCGCCGTGATCATCTCGATCGTGCTGGCGGCGATCACGCACTACCTGTACGGCGGGTTCCGGCTGCAGTCCCCGGGCGTGCACGCCTCCAGGGCGGCCCGCGTCCACCTGTCGGTGCTGCTCGGCGTCTTCGTCCTGCTGAAGGCCGTCGCCTACTGGGTTGACACCTACGGCCTGGTCTTCTCCGACCGCGGCTTCGTCCACGGCGCGTCCTACACCGACGTCAACGCCGTCCTGCCGGCCAAGACCATCCTCGCGATCATCGCGCTGATCTGTGCCGTCCTGTTCTTCGCCGGCGTCTTCCGGCCCGGCGGCATGCTCCCCGGCGTCTCGGCCGGCCTGCTCGTGCTCTCGGCCATCCTGATCGGCGGCGTCTACCCGGCGCTGGTCGAGCAGTTCCAGGTCAAGCCCAACCAGCAGGGCAAGGAAGCGGCCTACATCCAGCGCAACATCAACGCCACGCGCGAGGCGTACAACATCGACAAGACCGAGGTCGAAAACTACAACGCCGAGTCCGACCCGTCCAAGGTCCAGAAGGAGGGCGACGCCTCCGTCTCCGGCGTCCGGCTGCTCGACCCGGCGCTGCTGTCCTCGACGTACGAGCAGACGCAGCGCATCCGCGGTTTCTACAACTTCGGCGACACGCTCGACGTCGACCGCTATCCCGACAGCACCGGCAAGCTGGTCGACCATGTCGTCGGCGTGCGCGAGATGACCGGTCCGCCCGAGGGCCAGAACAACTGGATCAACCGGGCCCTGGTCTACACGCACGGCTACGGCTTCGTCGCCGCGCCGGGCAACCAGGTCGACGGCGGCGGCCTGCCCAACTACGACGCCAAGGACATGCCGGTCACCGGCCCCCTGGCGACCACCACCGGGCTGCGCCAGCCGCGCATCTACTTCGGCGAGGAGCCGGCCGCCGAGGAGTACATCATCGCGGGCGGCAACCCGAAGACGAAGGAGCTCGACTACCCGCAGACGGGCGGCACGGGCCAGGCCGACAACATCTACGACGGCAAGGGCGGCGTCCGCGTCGGCTCGTTCCTCAACAGGCTCGTCTACGCCGCCAAGTACGGCGAGGCGAACATCCTGCTGTCGGGCGACGTCAACGACAACTCCCAGATCCTGTACGTGCGCAACCCGCGCGACAGGGTCCAGAAGGTCGCGCCCTTCCTCACGCTCGACGGCAACCCCTACCCGGCGATCGTCGACGGGCGCATCACCTGGATCCTCGACGGCTACACCACGTCCAACGACTACCCGTACTCGCAGAGCGAGAGCCTCGGCGACATGACGCGCGACGCGTCCACCGACCGCCGCGTGATCGCCCAGCAGCCGAGCGACAAGGTCAACTACATCCGCAACTCCGTCAAGGCCACGGTCGACGCCTACGACGGCACGGTCACGCTCTACGGCTGGGACACCAACGACCCGCTGCTCAAGACCTGGAGCAAGGCGTTCCCGGGAGTCATCCGCCCGGCCTCGGAGATGAGCGCCGACCTGCGCAACCACGTCCGCTACCCCGAAGACCTCTTCAAGGTGCAGCGCTACACGCTGTCGCGCTACCACATCACCAACCCGGCCGCCTTCTACAACGGCCAGGACTTCTGGAACGTCCCGGGCGACCCCACGCAGAACGACAAGAACATCAAGCAGCCGCCCTACTATCTGACCACCACGATGCCGGGCGGCACGCCGACGTTCTCGCTCACCACGACGTTCGTGCCGCGGCAGGGGAGCGCCAACCTGTCGGCGTTCATGGCGGTCGACTCGTCGGCCGGCTCCGGCTACGGCCGGCTGCGCATCCTGCGCATGCCGTCCAACACTCCCATCCCGGGCCCCGGACAGGTGCAGAACGCCTTCCAGAGCCGCCTAGCCGGTCAGCTCAACGTGATGGGCGTGGGTAGCTCGTCGCTCCGGTACGGCAACCTGCTGACGCTGCCGTACGCGGGCGGCCTGCTCTACGTCGAGCCGGTGTACGTCCAGGTGGCCGCGGGCGGTGGCCAGGAGCCGTACCCGATCCTGCAGCGGGTCCTGGTGTCGTACGGCAACAAGATCGGCGTCGGGCCGGACCTGGAGAAGGCGCTCGCGGAGGTCTTCGGCGGCCAGCAACAGCAGCCGAACACCCCCACCGAGCAGAACGTCCCCAACCAGGCCAACACGGCGATCAACTCGGCGATCGCCAACGCCAAGAAGGCGTACGAGGACGCGCAGAAGGCCCTGCAGTCCAGTCCGCCCAACTGGGACGCCTACGGCGAGGCGCAGAAGAGGCTGGAGGAGGCGCTGAAGGCGCTGGAAGGGGCCAACGCCCAGCAGCCCAAGCCCTCGGCGACCCCGTCGGCCACTCCATCCGCCGGTCCGTCGGCGACCCCGTCGGTCGCGCCGTCGAGCACGCCTTCCGTCTCGCCATCGCCTACGGGATCGCAGGCGGCGGGCACGTCCTAGCCCAATCGGTTTGCGTCCACCCCTCGTCGCCCACTAGTCTTTAAAAGCAACAACGCGACGCGGGGTGGAGCAGTTCGGTAGCTCGCTGGGCTCATAACCCAGAGGTCGCAGGTTCAAATCCTGCCCCCGCTACCAGTCCAGAAGCCCGGACTCCTTAATCGGAGTCCGGGCTTTTGCTATTTGGTCCCACGGGGGTCCGGCGATGCGTTCCCCGCCCTGCCGCTGCCCGAGACACCGCCGCTCCGTCAGCGGCGCCAGCCGTGGACGGTCGCGCGTGGGCCGTCCACGGCCCTCCCTCAAGGGGACGGCGGGCGGTTCGGAGTCGGCGTTGGTCAAAGCACCGTCGCGGGCCCTGTATAGTTATATCCAGAGACACCGACGCGGGGTGGAGCAGTTCGGTAGCTCGCTGGGCTCATAACCCAGAGGTCGCAGGTTCAAATCCTGTCCCCGCTACAAAGCCAGAGTCCCTGGTCACCGGAGAGATCCGGAGACCAGGGACTCTGTCGTTTTCCGACCTTGCCGCCATCGTCGCGAAAATGATTACATCATTACATGAGTGAACCCACGCTGTACGACTGGGCAGGCGGCACTGAGGCGTTCGAGCGGCTGACCGAAGCGTTCTACCGCACGGTCGTCAAGGACGACCTGATCGGCCCGCTGTTCGCGCACATGGACCCCGATCACCCCAAATATGTGGCGATGTGGCTCAGCGAGGTCTTCGGCGGCCCCGACCGGTACACCAAGGAACGCGGCGGCTACCCGAACATGCTCCGCCACCACCTCGCCAAGGCCATCACCGAGCCCCAGCGCCGCAGGTGGGTGAATCTCCTCATGGACGCGGCCGACGAAGTGGGACTGCCTGACGACCCCGAGTTCAGGGCGGCGTTCGCCGGCTACGTCGAATGGGGCACCAGGCTGGCCAGGCACAACTCCCAGCCGGACGCCACGCCTCCGCTTGAAGCTCCCGTGCCCCACTGGGGTTGGGGGGTCGCGCCGCCGTACCAGCCGTAACCTGGAGGAATGGGGAGCACGTCCCGCGGGAGGCTGCGCGTTCATCTGGGTGCGGCGCCCGGCGTGGGCAAGACGTACGACATGCTGAGCGAGGCGCACCGCGCCCGCGAACGTGGCAAGGACGTGGTCGTGGGCTTCGTCGAGACCCACGGCCGCGCCAGGACGGCCGGCCTGCTCGACGGACTCGAGGTCCTGCCGAGGCGGACGATGACCTACCGCGGCGCGACGTTCACCGAACTGGACGTCGATGCCGTCATCGCCCGCGCCCCCACCGTGGTGCTGATCGATGAGCTCGCCCACACGAACGTTCCCGGCTCCCGCAACGTCAAGCGCTGGCAGGACATCGACGAAGTGCTCGACGCCGGCATCGACGTCGTCTCCACCCTCAACATCCAGCACCTCGAATCCCTGAACGACGTGGTCGAGCAGATCACCGGAGTGTCGCAGCGGGAGACCGTACCCGACGAGGTGGTGCGGCGGGCCGACCAGATCGAGCTCGTCGACATGGCGCCCGAGGCGCTGCGCCGGCGGATGGCACACGGGAACGTCTACCCGCCCGATCGCGTCGACGCCGCGCTGGCCAACTACTTCCGCGTCGGCAACCTGACCGCCTTGAGGGAGATCGCCCTGATCTGGCTGGCGGACAAGGTGGACGAGCAACTCGACCAATATCGCGCCGAACATGCCATAGCGGGCACCTGGGAGGCCCGCGAGCGCGTGGTGGTCGCCCTCACTGGAGGCCCGGAAGGGGACACGCTCATCCGCCGGGCCGCACGCATCGCGGCCAGGAGCAAGGGGGCCGATCTGCTGGCCGTGCACGTCACGAGCGCCGACGGCCTGACCTCCGGCGGCGACCCCGCGAACCTGGTGCACCAGCGGGCCCTCGTCGAGGCCCTCGGCGGTTCCTACCACCAGGTGGTCGGCGACGACATTCCGCATGCGCTGCTGGAGTTCGCCCGTGGCGTGAACGCCACCCAGCTCGTGCTGGGCGCGTCGCGAAGAGGACGGCTCGCGCAGATCGTCGCGCGCGGCGTGGGTGTGACGACGACGGCGCTGTCCGGGCCGATCGACGTGCACATGGTGACGCACGAGGCGACCAGGACGGGCCGGGGGCGGGCGCGGTCGAGCGCCGCGCTGACGCGCCGGCGGCGGCTGTCCGGCTGGGGGCTGGCGCTGCTCGGGCCGCCACTGCTCACGGTCGCGCTCCAACCGCTGGGCCTGTCGCTGCCCAGCGAGATCCCGCTCTTCCTGCTGCTGGTCGTCGGGGTGGCCCTGGTGGGCGGCATGTGGCCGGCGTTGACGGCGGCGGTGCTCGGGTTCGGGCTGCTCAACTGGTTCTTCACGCCGCCGCTGCACACGTTGACGATCGCCGAGCCGCAGAACGTGCTCGCGCTGACCACGTTCGTGCTGGTGGCGGTCATGGTCAGCACGGTCGTCGACCTGGCGGCCAGGCGCAGCAGGGAAGCGGCGCGCTCGCGGGCGGACGCCGAGGTGCTGTCCACGCTGGCGGGTCACGTGCTGAGGGGTGACGCGGCGTTGCCGTCGCTGCTGGCCAGGACGCGGGAGACGTTCGGGTTCGGCTCGGTGACCCTGCTGGAGCGTACGGACGACTGGCACATCGTCGCGACCTCGGGCGGCGTGCCGTGCACGAGCCCGGGTACGGCCGACACCGACGTCGTGATCGACGAACGGCTCGTGCTCGCCGCCCGGGGGCGCCTGCTGGACGCGAGCGACCGGCGGGTGCTGGAGGCGTTCGCGGCGGAGGCGGCGGTCGCCCTGCGCGAGCAGCGGCTGCGCGAGGCGGCCGAGCAGGCCGAGCCGCTGGCCGAGGCCGACAGGATGCGCACCGCTCTGCTGGCCGCCGTCAGCCACGACCTGCGTACGCCGCTCGCCTCGGCCAAGGCTGCGGTCGAGAGCCTGCGCAGCACCGACGTGACCTGGTCGGACGAGGACCGCGGCGAGCTGCTGGCCACCGCCGACGAGTCGCTGATCAAGCTGGACCGGCTCGTCGCGAACCTCCTCGACATGAGCCGCCTCCAAGCAGGCGTGCTCGGCGTGAACCTGGAGCCCGTGGCGATCGAGGACGTGCTGCCGCACGCCATCGACGACCTCGGCCCGCTACGCGACCAGATCCGCAGCGACCTCCCGCCCATCGTCCCCGAGATCATGGCCGACCCCGCTCTGCTGGAGCGCGTGCTCGTCAACGTCATGTCGAACGCCGTCCGCTACAGCCCCGACGGCGAGCCCGTGCTCGTCAACGCCAGTTGGCACGGCGACAACGTGGAGATCCGCATCATCGACCGGGGCCCCGGCATTCCGCCGGAAGCGCATGAAAGGGTGTTCATGCCGTTCCAGCGGCTCGGCGACCGCGCCAGCCACACGGGCGTGGGGCTCGGCCTGGCGCTCTCGCGCGGTCTCACCGAGGCGATGGGTGGCACGCTCGTGCTGGAGGACACGCCCGGAGGGGGACTGACCATGACCGTCTCGCTGCGGAGACATCCGTGACCCGCGTGCTCGTGGTGGACGACGAGCCGCAGATCCTGCGTGCGCTGCGCGTCAACCTGGCCGCCCGGCAGTACGAGGTGGCCGTCGCGGCCGACGGCGGCTCGGCGCTGCGCCAGGCCGCCGAATGGCATCCCGATCTGGTCATCCTCGATCTCGGGCTGCCCGATCTGGATGGCGTGGAGGTGATCGAGGGGCTGCGCGGCTGGACCGCCGTGCCGATCATCGTCCTCTCGGGGCGCGCGGACAGCACCGACAAGGTGGACGCGCTCGACGCCGGCGCCGACGACTACGTGACGAAGCCGTTCAGCGTCGACGAGCTGCTCGCCCGCGTCCGCGCGGTGACCCGCCGCACGGGCCAGCACGAGGAGGAGACCGCCACGGTGCGGCTGGGCGATCACGTGATCGACCTCTCCAGCAAGACGATCTCGGGAGGGGTACGGCTGACGCCGACGGAGTGGCACTTCCTGGAGATCCTGCTGCGCAACCCGGGCAAGCTGATCAGCCAGCGCCAGCTGCTGCGGGAGGTCTGGGGAGACTCCTACCTCAAGGAGACGCACTACCTGCGCCAGTACATGGCCCAGCTCCGGCGCAAGCTCGAACGGGATCCCGCCCGTCCGGTGCATCTGCTGACCGAGTCGGGAATGGGCTACCGGTTCCAGCCGTCGGCTTCCTCCGAGTAGCAGTGGGCTGACGGCCTGACGAGCATCACGACCGCTCGCTGTGCGGCCCAGCCCAGGAGCAGGATCCCGAAGGCCACCTGCACGACCCGCATCCAGAGGGAAGAGCTCTGATCGGCATAAACCACGACGCCGACCCACATAAGGCCGAATATCCCGACTAGTGCGACTGCCGCCCAGTTCAACCCGCGCTGCCACATATGCGAAGTCTTACAGCCGGTCAGCCAAGGCCGGGTATGGGCCGAGTGCTCATCGGGTCAGCGGCTAATGCGGGAGGGTCCGTCTCATGCCGACGCACCGGCGCAGGCGCATTCCGCGCGGGCGCTGGGGGACGGACTCCTCCAGGCAGGCGAGCAGCAGGGCCGCCGTACGGGCGTCCGCCAGGATGCGCTGCACGGCCTCGCCGTCCTCCGGCATCTGGCCGCGCTCGGACAGCTCGTGCTTGAGGAACGCCATGGGGTCGGGCGCGTCCGCGATGTCGGCCGCCACCGTCGCCCGCGCCGCCGTGAGCAGACGCAGGTAGTGGGTACGGAGTACGGCCTCGCGCATGCGGGCGTGTTCGAGGTCGTCGATCAGCGTCCTTGCGATTCTCAGCAGGTCTCCGGCATGGGTCGCCTCGTCGGCGAGGAAGGCACGGATGTCGTCGAACTCCGAGCGAGTCATAGCGGGCACCTCCGAGAGCGCAGTCTGCTCGTAGGTACTTCGTACCTGGCAGCGATTGCGGATGACTTGCCGACGGCTTGACAGCTGGGGCGCCGACCTGGGTGTCCTTGGTGAGGTTTGGGCGTTGCGTGGTGAGGGAACAACCACGTGATTACCTGAGTGGCGCGAAGTGGGTGCGTCGGGCTGCTAGAGTTGCTTCGCGCAGGGCGGCCGAGGGAGTCCACAGAGACTCCCGGAGACGCCCGGCAAATCCCACTTACTTCGAGGGTCGCCCTTCGGTGGATTCGCACCGGTTCGGATGGCCTGCTAAGTTAGAGGGGTTGTCCCGGAAGCGGGGCGGGTCTTAATTCCAGCAGGTCGAGCAAGTCGGGTCAATTTGACAGGGACTTGAACGGCTGAAAGAATAAAGACACAACGAAATGAACGCCTCCGAGCGAAAGACCGGAACGGTTTTGAGCGAGGAAGTACGCGTCCGTTTCTTGAGAACTCAACAGTGTGTTAAAAGCCAGTGCATGAGATACACATGCATATCCCCGTCATTTATTGACGGAAATTGCTTGGATTCACAATCCAAACGGTAGACATTGTTTGGAGAGTTTGATCCTGGCTCAGGACGAACGCTGGCGGCGTGCTTAAC